>JAUYTB010000027.1 GCA_030695305.1 Bacteroidales bacterium | reverse complement strand
TTTTTAAGATTTTTTTATCCAACTTTCTTATACCTGTACTAATTACATCCTCTTTACGAATTTTTTATAACAAAGTATCACTTAATGAGTTCTCTCTTGCAAAGATTTTTTTAATCATTGGAATATCTACTCTTATATCATCTCTTTTATGGTACTTTACCGATACCACATTCACTCTTATATATTACGACTATCCGGTATCACTGATAAAAGAGATAACTCTTGACTCATTTGCAAAGAGGTTAATTGGTATTTTTATCCTGTTATCGCTATGGTGTACACTCTATTTTATTATCAATCTTTTTTATCAGTGGCAGAGCGAGAAAGAGGCCAAAGAGAGGGCAATCTACAATGCCCTGGAGTCTAAGATGGAAGTACTTAAAAATCAAATAAATCCACATTTTCTATTCAACTCTCTTAATTCAATATCTGCATTAATAGATGAGAACCCACGTAAAGCTCAGTTGATTATAGATGAATTATCCAGTTTTTTAAGATATACTCTAACCTATAAAAACAATGTACGAATTGATCTTAAGAGGGAGATTGAGTTTATAAAACATTATATCTATATTCAATCTATCCGTTTCGAAGATAATTTTGAGTTTACCCTTAAGACAGATCCCGATACAGAGAGTTATCTTATACCTCCGGCCATTCTCTATCCGATAGTTGAAAATGCCATCAAACATGGTATGGAGAGCAGTAATCTTCCACTTAAAGTCTCTCTTACAACTCATCTGAAAGATGAGCATCTTGTGATATGTGTAAAAAACAGCGGCGACTGGATAAAAGAGGCAGAGAGGAGCAGCAGTACAAATTCCGGTATAAAAAATGTCAGGGAGAGACTAATTTGTGAATATGGAGAGGGTTCCGGATTCTATATAAACTCACAGAATAGTTGGGTAGAGGTAAAGCTGATAATTCCATTGGAGAGGGAATAAAAAAATAGTTATATGCAAACAAAATATAGAGCAATAGTAGTTGATGACGAAAGACTTGCACGGCTTAAGCTTATCAGGACGTTAAGTAAATTTGACTCTATAGATGTAGTGGGAGAGGCATACGACGTTCCCTCTGCAAAGAGTATAATAGATAAAGTTGCTCCAGATATAATATTTCTCGATATTCAGATGCCAAAGTTATCTGGTTTTGATCTTATAGAGCAAACCACAATAGAGGGAAGAGTTGTTTTTGTTACTGCATTCGACAACTTTGCTTTAAGGGCGTTTGATGTCAATGCCCTTGACTATTTAGTCAAACCAGTGCAAGAGGAGAGAATAGAGAAGCTCCTGGAAAAGTTAAGCAAAGATACCCCACATAACTGTGCTTCAAATAAACTAAACTATGACGATAAGATTTTTGTCTCCGATAATAAATTCATGAAATTTATCGCCATTAGGGATATTACATCAATTCACTCAATTGGAAACTATTCAAAGATTCACTTGAAGGATAATGAAAACATTCTTGTTTACAAATCTTTAAAAGAGTGGGAATTAAAGTTGCCGGTGAATAAATTTTGCAGGATTCATAGAACAACAATTGTAAATATAGACCATATAGAGAAGATAGAGAAGTGGTTTAACTACTCATACAGAGTTTATATCAACAAAGTTGAGAATCCCATAATGATGAGCAAAAGATATTCCGGAATAATTCGGAACAGATTCAGTTGAAAACTTTTGAAACTTTTTTTGATTAAAGCGTCAGGAGAATATTGTTAATATCTATTTTTTTCTGTCCGGATATGTCAGTCTTGAGTGATAAACCTGACGAAGTTTATTCTTAAATACCTCTTTTATAATATTAATCTCCTTTAAAGAGATCTCTGAGTTGACTAACTGCTTCTCAGAAATCCTGTCATCTACCATCTTCTCTACCAAAGCAGATATACTCTCACGCGAATAGTCCTTTAGACTTCGGGATGAGGCCTCAACAGCGTCTGCCATCATAACTATTACCTCCTCTCTGGAGACAGGAAGCTCTCCTTTGTAAGTAAAAAGCTCCTTTGCAGAGGGATCTCCACCGCTATTAATGTACTGATTATAAAAATATGTAGTTTGAGATTTTCCATGATGTGACAGGATAAAACTTGTAATCAGTGCCGGAAGTCTCTCTCTTCTGGCAATATTTAACCCCTCATCTACATGCTGCATAATAATCCCGGAGCTCTCTTCCGGAGAGAGTCCGGTATGGAGATTACTCTCACCTGCCGGGAGGTTTTCTATATAGAAAGCCGGATTGGACATTTTGCCGATATCATGGTAGAGAGCCCCTACTCTTGCAAGCAGTGCAAAAGCACCAATCTCTCTCGCCGCACTTTCAGAAAGATTTGCCACCTGTAGTGAGTGGTGAAATGTTCCGGGAGCCTTCTCCGCCAGAGATGTAAGAAGCGGAGTAGTAGCATCGGAGAGATCTCTGAGTCTGGAGTTGGATAACAGGCCAAAAACCTTTTCAAAAATATAGAGAAAAGGATAAGCAGCAATTACAAGCAGAGAGTTCCATCCAAAATAGATAAAGTTTCTGGATTCAATTGTGTATAGAGTTCCATCTTCTATCAATCTAAAAGATAAATAGGTAAGAGAAAGTGCAATAAAAACAAAGATTGAATTTACAAATTGTCTCCAGCCTCTGTCCCAAAACTGAAAAGTGTAAACTATTGATGATCCTGCAAGCAGGTTCATAAAATAGAGTTCATAACCGGAGTGTGCGATAAAGATTACAGGAATCAAAATAATTGAATATATGGGAATTACTACCTGATATGGGAAGAATGATACAAGATAGAGGGCAATAACACAGTATGGTACAATATAAAGATACTGTTGTCCGCTGTTCATAACCAAAACAGTAACCAATGCCGTAATTAGAAACTGGAGCAGAATGAAATTTAGTTTGTTGGTTTTTCTTAGAATCTCCTGCTTCAGATAGTAGATCATAATAAGAAAAATCAGCAGAGTAATAGTTGAGATTGCTAGGTGTCCCAATTTAAGGAGGAGAAAAGATCCGGAAAACCCCATACTCATCTCATATTCTGCCTTGAAAGAATCAAGTAGCTGTTCAGTATCTGCCGAGATAATCTCACCTTCCGTAACAATCAGCTGGCCGGTATAGATTACACCTTTAGTTGGAGATATGTTTGCAAGTTGCTCTTTAAGAAATGATTGTGTAGCTATATCATCATAGAAGAGATTAGGAGTTATCAGGCTAGGGAGGAGATCAGTTATCTGATTACTCCATTGCGGCTCTCTTTGGTAAAGTTGCTTTAAAAGATAACTTCTGGCCTCCTCGATTGAAAAGAGAGCAGATACTGGATAAAGAGCAGGGAGACCATCCTTGACAATATAGAGAACCTCCGATGTGTAAGAGGAGTCTGGTTTACTATCCACAACCCCCTTGGTGTAGAGATAATCAAGTAGTTTACCAATATATAATACCGACCCTTTAAAATCCTCTTCTACTGGCAGTTCTGCTAAGATAGAGTTAATCTGTTCATCCGTTTTTCCCTCTTTATATCTGTAAAATGGAATGACAGATGATAGAATATCTTTACGCTCAGAACGCAGCTCCGAATTACTTTTTAAAACAGGAAAATCCACAGGCGCCACCAGTGTCTCATACAGCCAGGGCCTCCCCTTCTGATACTCATATCTGAATTTTCCGGAGTTTGGGATAATAAGGGTTAACAATATGACAACAAGAGAGATGTTTAAAAACACCCTTTTATCTTTTAAAAACCTATAAAGTGACATCATCAAAATTGGTAAGATAAAGAATAGTATATAAACAAAAATAGTCTATTTTTGATAAATAAACATTATAAGATCCTTTCGACATTGGACTCATTTAAATCTTTTAAATATGTTAAAATTTCTTTTAATCCGAATCTCTATCCCGCTAATTTCTTTGATTTCCTGCCTCTGCACTCCTGTTAAAGCTCAGGAGCTTAAGGTTATCAAGTCTCAATATCTTAAGTGTAACGACTCCATAAGAATATATCTGCCTGCTAATTACACAAAAGAGAGTGGCAAAAACACCCCATCTCTTTTTTTACTTCACGGTTGGAGCGGTGACTACAAAAACTGGGGAGATAAAACAGATATCCAGTCATTTTGTGACAGGTATGGCTTTGTTATTATTACTCCTGACGGATTCTACAATAGCTGGTATCTCAACAATACAGATAAGAGCAAGATGCAGTGGAGAACCTTTTTCGACAAAGAGTTATACCCGCAGATTATGTCAGAATACAATCTTAGCCCCTCAAGTGCATTTATAACAGGTTTAAGTATGGGAGGTCACGGTGCTATTAACATCTTTCTGGACGACACAACCCGCTTTCGCAGTGCAGGAAGTATGTCCGGGGTGTTAAACCTGCACGATACCAGACTAAAAGAGAATCAGATGACTGAGGTGCTGGGACCATATTCAACCGATAATCCTCTTTTTGATCTCAACTCTGCCATCAAGAGAGTAGGTGCATTTAAAGGCCTTAGGAGGACCTTGATAGTAAGTTGCGGTACTCAGGACGGGCTTGCAAAAAGCAGTCGTGATTTCTCTGCAAAGTGTGATGAGCTTGGCATTCCTAATATCCTTATAATGAGCCCAGGGGTTCACAGCTGGCAATATTGGATCTACGCTTTAGATTTGCATCTGTTTCTATTTTCTAAAATGTTACTCACGGGGGGATGAAGATTGCAATAATAGCAGATATACATGAAGATGCAGTAAGTCTCAAGAGCGCATTAAGGGCTATTGAGAAGGAGAACTGCCAGGAGATTATCTGCCTTGGAGACATTACCGGTTATCCTTTTATGAGAGGGACTTATGAGCAGACACGCAATGTTTCTGAATGCATAGAGATAATTAAAAGTTGCTGCAGCATTGTTATTGCCGGGAATCATGATCTTTTTCATTTAAAAAAGATACCACTCTACTCTGGTGGATTTGAGTTCCCATCGAATTGGTTCTCATACACCCCACAAGCACAGAGTGTTCTCTCCGGAAATAAGGTATGGAACTACTCCGATGACTATCCGCTAGATTTGTCAGATAGAGAGATAGAGTACCTTCTCTCACTCCCGGAATATGTATCTACAACAAAAAAAGGCCATAGCTTGCTTCTATCCCACTCTCTCTATCCAAATTTTACCTCCTACATTTGTGATTCTGTAAATGAAAGCATTAAGCTTAAGCTACACTTTGACTATCTAATTAAAAACGATATAAACATTAGTCTTTGCGGTCATCTTCATACTGAGGGTTTGGGCATAGCGTCACATAAAGCAAAAATACTGAAATACAATATTTTCACAAAAATTAAATTATTTGACGGGTTCTCTTTCTACCCCTACGGTAAGCGAAAATTGAGAGATGTTCATAGTTGTATAACTATACCGGCGATTGCAGACAATGGCCAGGAAAATGGATTTGCCATACTCGATCTTGATGATTATTCCATAAATTCTATATCTTTGAATAGAAATCGCAGATTTATTTTATGAGAAAACTGATCCGTATTGGTTTCTTTTTTAAAATAGTTTTGCCGGCAGTGCTGGCTCTACTCTTTTTTATTATCTCTCTCTTTAAGCTGATTCTGCCATCATTCGAAAAGACAGCCCTGGATCAAAAGGGGATAATGATTCACGAGCTCACCAACACAACCTGGAGTATTCTTCTAAAGTACCACACAGATGAAAAAGAGGGATTAATATCAGAAGAGGTTGCAAAAAACAGTGCAATTTCAGAGATTGAGACCTTAAGGTACGGTATTGATAAGAAAGACTACTTCTGGATTACAGATCTGACCCCTGTAATGATTATGCATCCTTACGTTCATGAACTTGAAGGAGAGAATCTTCATAATTTTTTAGATCCTGATGGAAAGAGAATTTTTATTGAAGCACTCGAAATTGCCAAGACTAAAGGAGAGGGATTCATCAATTATAAGTGGCAGCATAAAGATGACTCTCTCCACATAGTTCCAAAGATGAGTTTTGTCAAGATATTTGAGCCATGGGGTTGGATTATAGGTACCGGAATATATCTGGATGACATAGACAAGGAGATGTCATCTCTTACCAGAAAAATGATTCTTGTGCTTATAGCTATTACAATAATTATATCATTTATAATATCATTTATTGCATACCAGAGTCATAATATAGACAAAAAAAGACGTAAAGCAGAGGCACTACTCATAGAGAGCAAGGAGAAGTACAGATCGCTGGTAGAATCATCCCCCGAGGGTATTATCCTGTTGGTAAAAAACACCATATCCTACACTAATACATTTATCCAAAAATGGCTTCAATACTCCGAGGCAGAGCTTTCTAAAATGGAGCTTAAGGATATTATTCTCTTTCCAGAGGAGAGGAGTAGGTACAATATTTCTGAAATCAGTAACCTTAAAGAGGAGAGAAGAGAAGAGGTTACTCTTAAACGCAAAGGAGGATCTCTTGCAGCGGCAGTTTTAACTGTTATGCCAATATGTTATGCAGGAAAAGAGGGTGTTCTGTTAACTTTTCATGATTCTCACGAAAATCAATCTATAAAAAGCGAATTAAGGGATCTTAAGATTCGCCTTAAGAATCTTTCGGATTATACAAACATTGGCACGTTTCGCTTCCCTCTTAAAGGTAAGAACCGATTGATAGAGTACAATTCGACCCTTATTTCTATTCTTGGGTATGTTGATAACAGCGAATTCATGAACATACCTATAGAAAATATTTTCCCTCAAAAGTCAGACCTAAAAAACCTGCTTCGTGATTTAACAGAGACACAGGTTTTTTCCAGAGAGATCTCCCTAAAAAGAAGAGATGGAACACGTCTTAAAGTTAACATAACACTAATAAAATCCGGAAACGACTATTGTGACGGGATTGTGGTTCCCTTCGATTCAAAGAAGATAACAGACGAACTTATACGTTTCTCTCATGAACTCTCTGTAGAGATCTCCTCTAACTACAAACCTGTCGGCGAATTTAGCTCTCCTTTAGTTACATGTCCCTCTTACCTTAACATAGAGGATGCACTGGAGATAATGCAAAACAACAACTCCTCATATGTTACAGTGACTATAAACAGAGTACCTGCGGGAGTAGTTACAGATAGAGAGATCATTGAATATCTTTTCCGTTCTGATATCAACAAAAATGCCCAGATCACTCATATAATGAGCTCTCCCCTTACTGCAGTTTACAATTATACGCCTGTATATGAAGCTGTTTCCCTCATGGATTCTTTGGGATTAACATTTGTATTTGTAAAAAACAATAAGGAAAAGATAACAGCTATACTACAAAAGAGTAGCATCTTTGGGATCTATTCAAGCCGGATTAACCCACTGGAAAGAAAGATCTTAAAGTCATTATCATTGAATTCTTTACTCACTATTAGAAATAAGATTCCAACTCTTATAGAGCCATTAATCAATGAGTCTGATAGCTCTTTTGCTATAACAAAGATCATATCAGGATACAATGACGACATAACTCAAAAGATAATTGAGAGTGCTGTAAAGGAGATGGGAGAACCTCCTGCCCCTTTTGCCTTTGTTGCATTAGGCAGTGAAGGTAGAGAGGAGCTGGTCTTCACCTCCGATCAGGATAACGCTCTTATATATGATGACTCATCTGTAAAAGAGAGTGATCATGTAAGAGAGTATTTTCTCGATCTTGGAGAGAGGATTTGTAGAGATTTACATGAGTCGGGGTTACAATTTTGCTCAGGTGGATATATGGCAAGCAATCCCAAGTGGTGTCAACCATTAAGTGTCTGGAAAGAGTATTTTAACGATTGGATCGTCAATGCAGAACCTGTTAACATAATGAATATATCTGTCTTCTTTGACCTTAGATATATTTATGGCAACAGAGAACTATTTAACTCTCTGGAAGATTATATCTTTAGTATCCTTACCGGTAAGAGTGCGTTTTTCTACTTCCTGGCAAACTCGGTAAACAACTTTAAACCTCCGACAAATATCTTTGGGAGTATCTTAACAGAGACAACACGCAAAACAGGAGAGTATCTTGATCTTAAAAGACCAATATCCCAAATTGTTATGCTAGCCAGACTCTATGCACTTCATAACAATATACGTCTCAAGGGAACATATGAGAGAATCAAAGCACTTGGGGAGTACGGAGTGTTTAACCCAGAGAGTTCACAGGAGATAGCATATCACTATAATTTCTTGTCTATATTAAGGTTAAGAAGTCAAATTGATCAGATAAGAAAAAAGGAGTCTCCGGGAAACTCAATACCTTCTGGTAGCTTAACCTCAATAGAGAACCTTATATTAAAAAAGGTATTTTCACAAATGAGTGGTTACTCAGAGAAAATTGGTGCAACTTTTATGAGCTCATATAAGGGTTGATTTTAAATTTGGAATATTCATATAAAAACAATAATTAATTAAAAGAAAAACTAGAAAATGCACGGACCAGCTGTAAAACTATCAAAGGATAACGCAGTAGCAAAAAAGACCAGATTAGGAGTTATCTTATTTATTTTCTATACAATAGTGTACGGAGGATTTGTACTTATTGGACTGCTTAAACCAGAACTTATGGGGTTGCATGTTATTGGGAAACAAAACCTTGCAATTGTGTACGGTTTTGGTCTTATATTCCTGGCAATTGTAATGGGGTTCATTTACAATATTGTATGTACACGAATGGAGAAAAAGTTAAATAAGTAATATTGCTAAATCATGATCTATAATATATCAATCTGGGCAGTAGTTATTTTTATTAGCTTCGTTGCTGCCGTACTGGGGCTCTCTTTCTATTTTGCAAGAAAAACCAACTCTGCTGCAGGGTATTATGCAGCAGGTGGTAACATTCACTGGGGTGTAAACGGGATCGCTTTTGCTGGAGACTATCTCTCTGCAGCCTCTTTTCTTGGTATTTGCGGTATGATCGCCTACTCCGGATATGACGGATTTCTCTACTCAATAGGGTACCTGGCGGGATGGGTTGTGGCTCTTTTTATTGTTGCCGAACCCATGAAAAGACTTGGCAGATATACATTCACAGATGCTTTAGATGCCCGCTTCAACTCAAAAGCCATCAAATTGACTGCTGCAATTAGTACACTTGTGGTCTCTATTTTCTATCTTATACCTCAAATGGTGGGAGCCGGTGACCTTGTTGTTCCGCTTCTGGGCCTTCCTCACTGGGCAGGTGTAGTCATTGTGGGGTCAATTGTTATATTCATAGTTGCAACGGCAGGAATGACCTCAACCACCTATGTTCAGTTTATTAAAGGGGCTCTTTTAATTATCTTCTCCACAATATTGACAATTTATATTCTCAATAATGGATTCACTCTTAATCCCGGCAAGGATTATCATAAATTCGAGACAATAGGTGCTACAATTGAGGGTAGTGTGATAGTTGGAACAGATAGTCCCGATTATCTCTTTAAACAGAGTTACAATGTAGGTGATATGACATTTATTGAGACCGAAAAAGATGGTGTTGCCAAGTGGTTTAAACTATCATCGGACTCAACAAACCTTGAGGAGACTCTCTTTATAACCACCCTAAAAGATGGAACAAAACTATACAACGGAGAACCCAAATCTGCCGCGAAGTTCTTTCAGGTAGGTCACCTCTCCAAGATTGTTGTAGACGGTGTTGAGGTAGAGAAGACTGGCCCTGTAGGTCCGTTTGAATTCCTTACTACAATGGAGAATTCAGAGATTGTTCGTTTCTCTAAGAGGGATATCAGAGAGGCAAACACACTTGTATGGTTTCAAAATGTAACCGAAGGTAAAAAAATGGTCAAGCCGGGACTGCTTTATAAATTGACTTCAGAGTCCGGAGCAACACCATGGGACAGGGTTAACTTTCTATCTCTGATGCTTGCTCTCTTTTTGGGGACATCTGCACTGCCGCATATACTTATTCGTTATTATACAGTATCCAGCCAGAGTGCAGCCAGAAAATCCACAATAGTCGCCATCGCTGCAATCGGCTTCTTCTATATTCTTACACTCTATATGGGTTTGGGTGCTTCAATAAACGGTGTTCTGGATGTAGAGAGCAGCAATATGTCCGGCCCTTTACTTGCTAAATATTTTGGAGTTGGTATATTCTCAATAATATCTGCTATTGCTTTTGCTACAGTATTAGGAACGGTAAGTGGTCTGATAGTCGCCTCTTCCGGTGCTATTGCCCACGACCTTATGGATAAGTATCTCAACATGAAAATGGATGACAGACAAAAAGTTAAGGCGGGCAAAATATCGGCATTTTGTGTAGGTATTCTTGCAATTGCCCTTGGAATTCTTTTCAAAGGTATGAATGTGTCATTTCTTGTAGGGCTTGCATTTGCTGTTGCAGCATCTGCCAACCTCCCCTCTATACTATTTCTCCTGTTTTGGGACAAAACCACAGCCAAAGGAATCTCATGGTCTATTGTTACAGGCATACTCTCTTCTGTTATTCTTATTCTTTTCTCACCGGCAATGTACGAAAGATATGGTCTTCTTAAGGAGACTGCCCCTATTCCTATTGATAATCCTGGAATTATATCAATACCCCTTGCTGTAATTGTGCTAGTCATAGTCTCACTAATGACACAAAAAGATAACTCTTCCAAAGTTGAAAACTATCATAATGATTGAATAGTATGAAACAAAAAATTTTCGCTCTGGTTAACATGACTCTTTATGGAGTCATGTTAACTATGAACGCTCTTGCCAATATTCTACCTATTAACGGAAAAAATACAGGAGAGTTATCCGATCAATACCCAAATCTGTTTGTTCCGGCAGGAATCACCTTCTCTATTTGGGGTGTCATCTATATTCTTCTGTTATTTTTTGTTGTATATCAAGTATATGCAGCTTTTAGTAAAAGAGAGGTTACACTGCTTAATAGCTTTGCCGGCTCTCTTTTTGGGTTAACATGTATCCTTAATTCACTTTGGATATTAGCTTGGCATTATGAATATATACTACTCTCTGTAGTTGTGATGTTGGGATTTATTACTGCTCTTGTTTTACTTTATCAAATTACGGATAGAACCAGGCCAGAGTCTCTTTTTGCCAGGTTTTGCGTAAAAGTTCCCATAAGTGTATATCTCGGTTGGATATCAATTGCAACTATTGCAAATATCACAACACTCCTTGTCTCATTTAACTGGAGTGGATTTGGGATACCAGAGAGTATCTGGGCAGTAGTAATGATAGGAGCAGGAGCTCTTCTGGCCACTCTTATGCTCATTAAGAGAGGAGATGTTGCCTACTCGTTAGTGGTTATTTGGGCATTTGCGGGGATAATTATAAAGCGAAGCGGCCAGACAATTATCTATAACGAGATAATTTATGCCGGATACATTGCAATTCTTGTAATAATAGTTGCAATAATAGCTGTGTTATTAAAAAAGAGGGCGTTACTATAACATCCACTCTGGTCTCGGAGCTCCCATCAGGTAGTAGTCAAAGTACTGATCCATCCGTTTTGTCCAGTCTAATGCAATTTCCCGCTTTTTGATATTGTGTCCGTCCCCTTTATAGTTAAACATCCACACCTCTTTCCCCAATCGTTTGAGTCCAAGAAATAACTCAAGCCCCTGAGAGTAAGGGACCGCTTCATCACCATCACTATGACGCGAGAGAAGTGGTGTAGTTACTCTGTCCAGATAGAAAATTGGAGAATTTTGAATATAATTCTCCTGCCTCTCCCAAAGGTTACCTCCTATCCTACTCTGTGTAGACTCATACATAAACATTCTTGGCTTTCCAGCTCCTGCTCTTAACCCCGTGTATGCAGATGTCATGTTTGCAACAGCAGTCTCCGAGCAGGCACAAGTGAAGATGTTTGTTCTTGTTATCAAATAGGCAACCTGATAACCTCCCCAGCTATGACCCTGGAGGCCAATTCTATCAGGATCTGCAATCCCCTCTTTAATCAGGTGCCTTGTTCCACTCTCAACAATATTAAGACAGCTTCTTCCCGGCCATCCAATCTCATAAACAATATCTGGCATAAAAACGACATATCCTCTGCTTACAAACATAAGGGGATTAATTGTAGAGGTAGATGGCTCAGGGTTATAAAACATAAAGGCATCCTGACTCATCGTCTCATAAAAATATACTATAACCGGATATCTTTTATTGGGGTCATAATCTTCTGGAGTATAAAGAATACCGGATCGCGTTGTACCAGAGCTATCTAACCAGTTGATTACCTTAGAATTCCCGGTTTTATACCCATCCAGCTGATCGTTAAGATTTGTAACTCTCCTTAAAATATTAAAATCTGAATCTGCCAACCAGTAGTCCGGAGCTTCGTTAAAACTCTCTCTCTTGACTATATGCCTGTTATCTTCGGCTTGTCTTGAATAACTATATTTGAACGGACCCTCAGTCAGTTTCACAGGGTCTCTGCCAACTGATAATCTATAATATCCCGAATGCATATTATTGCGGTTTACAGATTCGAGTATAATCTCTGAATTCAAATCAACTCCGTCTCTCTTACCCCTTTTATTACTCAGATTGAGAATTTTAAACTTTATGTTGTACTTTCTTCCATAACCGTTGGTAATGCAATAAGGTTTATGTGACCCCTTTGTAAACGGAAGAGCCCAGATATCAAACTCATCATAAACTAAAAAGTATCTGTTATCGCTGGATATACCGGCCTGACCATAAGGACCAGGCTGTTGTGGCTTATCGAAACTTTGATTCCACACAGGATAAGGAAGCGATTGCGAAATATTCTTTTTCTCCAGAGTGTTAAGATCGGTTACATACCAAGACTCGTTCAATGGTTCGTATGTGAAAATATGAGGAGTTTCAGCTGATGGAGCAAAGGAGCCCAAAAACCCTTTAAAAAGAATTCCGTGTTCACCTGTTTTAGAGTTTGTATAATAGAAATCCTTAGGGATGGGATCTTCCCAGATATCGGTATAAAGATATGGCTTATCATCTATTTCAAAGGCAAAGTGAGAGTTATCGTCACTCATCAAAAAAACACCTTTTCCATACGATAATCTTACAAATCTTTTATCATCCGGATAGAAAGCACATCTCATGCTATTGGCAAAGACGCTCTGTCTCCCTCTTTTCTGAGAAGGAAGAAGAGTGTCATTCCATCTCCATAACTCATATTCAAACGAACTCTTAATCTTCTTCTCAACTCGCTTATCTCCCGAATCTTCTTTATCTTGTATGGCTTTTGAAGGTGAAATATCAAATTTAAAGTAGTCGCTATCCTTGGAGAAGGTAATCCCCTTTTTTACATTGAATATTGTACCCTCCGGAAGCACACTCTCATCTAACCCTGTCAATTCTGTTTTGAAACCCCGGACACCTTTTTTTAGGAGAACTGCATTAATTCCGGAAGATTGTGTACTATCATTAGAAGTAAAGAATATCAGCTTATTACCACTCTTATCAGATGAGATATCATCAATATATAACTCGGTTTTAAAAATGGTATCTCTCTTAAAAACCCCTTTTTTATCAGACTCTAAGGTAATCACCGAGGAGATCTTGTTTTGCCTGGACAATACTGCAATCTTGGTAGGATTTAGATATATAGATTTTACAACATTGTTTAAGGAGTCTTTTGCAGATTCAGGCGAGACCCCGTTAATATATAAGACCTTATCAATTATATATGTAAAGAACCCGGATTTGTTGTTTACATCAAATCTCTTTGTATGTGCAACAGGTTCTATCTTTTCACTCTTAAAGTCAATTAAAAAAATTGAATCCTTAATTGAAAAGATAGCGTGTTTATCTCCGTTAAAAAACAGTGGGGAGGACCCACCTTTTACCCTTTTAACAAATCCGGTCAACTCATTTTTTATCTCAAGGATTGATTTATCGCTATAGTTTTCATACTCGGTCATACTAATATTAGTATTTTCCGATAGTGTGATTTTCTTTATTTTATTCCATTTATCGTAAACCGAATCATCCAGAACCATTTTCTGAGCATATAGGCTAAAAGTGCTGAGTGCAATAATTGTTAGAAGTACCCTTTTCATCTTCTCCGTATTTTTTGTGTATACAAATATACATATCTAAGCTCTAACCGGAATTATTCATTAAATTCGCACAACTTGTGCACTTTAGAGAATCTCCAAAAAAGTTAAATACATATAAATCATGAATTTAAAAAAACATACCTTAACTAATAATATTACTCTAATTATCATTATGATTATCCTAAGCTCTTTTAAATCAGATAAAGAGTCTGCAAAAAAAATTTACGACAGATCAATTGAAAATTCAGAAATAAATATGTTTTATCATGACAAGCTGGAACAAACTGGCAAAATGAGCCAATTTGACAAACTTGAGCAAAATGACAAAATGGATCAAAATGGCAAACTGGAGAAAAATAGCAAACTGGGCAAAACTGACAAACTAATGCAAATTGCCGGCTCTGCCGGAATCCCGGCCCTTGAGATTGCATTTCAATCGGAGGACTCTCTGCTCTGTCATCCAAACGAGGGTAGAGTCTTTCAGGCGGCATCTCTAAGCAAGCCTCTGTTTGCATATATAGTTCTAAAGATGGCAGAGAGAGGTGAGATAGATCTGGATCTTCCGATTCATTTTTACACTCAAATATCACGTGTAGATAATATGGAGTGGGCAGAGATGCTTACAGCTAGATCTATTTTATCACACAAGAGCGGGCTTCAAAACTGGGCTACCTCGCCAAGTTCTGATGAGTGGCCCCTCTCAGTGGCAAAATTCAGATTCAGACCCGACTCTGCCTTCAGTTACTCGGGAGAGGGTTACTACCTTTTGCAGCAGGCGGTAGAGAAGATAAAAGGGAAACCTCTTGATGAGATTGCAAGAGAGGAGGTATTTATCCCCTTGAATATGATTAACAGCAGTTATGAGTGGATGGAGAGATATGACTCCATAGCATTGGAAGGGTTCAACAGAAAAGGGGAAAACAGGGGAAAGGGAAGACACCCCCGTGCAAACTCAGCATACACTCTAAGGACAACAGCAAGTGACTACTCAAAGTTTTTATCTGCCCTTATCAATGGCTCTCTGTTAAGTCCACAAACTCTAAAAACAATGTTAACACCAGATGTAAAAGCATTCAGATATTCGGATAGAATCCGGGATTGCGATAACTATATCTTTTGGGGCTTGGGTTTGGGGGTAGAGAGAAATAGCGAATTCGGGGAGGTCTTTTTTCACTGGGGCGACAACGGAAACTTTAAAGCACTGTTTGTTATTATCCCAAGTTTAAAAAGCCACCTAGTTTACTTTACAAACAGCGAGTGCGGGCATGATATAATTGATGATATAGTCTCTCTCTTTTTCCGCAACAGTGAACCACTAAAACTCTCAGCCTGGATTAACGAATGAAACCTTGGCAAGGGTTGTGGACCTTGCATGCATTTGTGGATTCTCACAGCAGTAACGCTTCTACTACACGTTACGGGCTTATAAACCCTTAGCACAACGGGCAACGTCCAATCCTCATCCGCTCACAAGTTCGCTACTTGCGGCTGAGTTTGCCCTACTTGTGCTAAGGGTTTATTATTCAGCCCGTGAGGAGAGTGGCGTTCCTGCTGTAAGAATTGTTTGGGTAATGAATTAATGTGAATGAGTTTGCCCTACTTGTGATTAGGGGTTGTTTGTTAGCCGGCTGGGTAAGAATAATCCTGCTGTGAGATTTGCTAGAGAAAAGAATGGAGAATGTACCTCAAACTCTGGCAAAGCATTCGAAAACTTTATTCAATTCTATACTAAAAATAGTTCTATCTGTTTCGTTACTTAGAAAACTAACCTTACCTTTCAGGTAGTTTTCGGTTAATAGTTTAATACTATAAGTACCTATCCCCCTGTTATGTCCTTTAGTACTATATGATCTTTGAAATAACTGAAGTTGTACATCCATTGGTATAACCTCACTGTTTTTTACCCATATAATGATTTTATCTCCGTTATCTTTTAACCCGACGAAAATAGTTCCTCTTTGCGGAGTTGCTTCAAGTGCGTTTTTTATCAGGTTGATAATTACTCTCTGAAGAAGAATTCTGTCCGTTTCAAAATTAATATTAGCAGAATTTTCGGAAATAATTACCTCTTTATTTTGACCTACTTCATGTGAACTTATTTTTTTAACAGAGGAAACGAGTAATTCAACTGAGTTAACGGGTTCAATTTTTACGTTAAGATCTCCATTCTCTGCTGCGCGTATCTGCATATGAATCATAATTTCATCTAGAATATCCCTGCTAGCTTCTTCTGAAAGATTAATGAGTTCGGGCGCTTCCTCGGGTGAAATTCCATCTTTCAAGATTGTCAGTAATCCGTTAAGGCCACCTGCACTATTAAGCAGGTCATGAAAGAAAGTTTTTTCAAGTGCTGATCTTCTTTTTTTATGGCTAATATCTTGTATAGAGATGATGTAATATAGATTACCTGCCAAAGAAATTGGAGATGAGGTGATGTTTAAATCCCAACTTTTAAGCTTTTCATCTACAACAGTTGTTATGCGACACTCTTTCGTTGATTTAGAATCCGATTTCTGGCTTTCCAAAATTGCATTTACTGCACCACAATATGCGCATGCTGCAGAAGTTCCACATCCAAATGGTTCCTCCCCGGAATGAATACACGAAATAACCTCTCCAAGTCTCAGACCCAAAATGGGGTCCATGTTTTTTAATCCGAGGAAATTTATAAAATCATTATTAGCATAAATAATCTGGCGGTTATTGTCTATCACAGTGCTTTTGCCGTTTATAGCTTCTAATATCTCACCAAATAGTTTTTGAGAAGTAACAACTCTATTCTCCTTTAGAATTTGATCACTAGACGATCGTAATGCTGGCGCAAATTTTGTTTTATCTAACATCCCCCTCTATTTTGTTGAGATTTAATAATCTATTTTATTGATGATTTCAGATAACACCACAACTAATTCTCTTATTCAAAAAATCATATTCAAATATAGATATTTTCTCAATCTATTTGGGGTATGACCCCAATTTACTATACAAAAGAGAGAGCTTAAAACCTCAATTTTTTTAAGTTTTTAAATTTGCCTTTACAAATCTATAAATTTTGGAGTTTACACACTTTTTTGAACAGTATCTCCGCATATCCACATTTGCATGCAAGGTCCACAACCCTTGCCAAGGTATCATAAAAAAAGGCTGTCCTATTAAGACAACCTTCTTTGTGTGGGAGCAGAGGGAATCGAACCCCCGACCCTCTGCTTGTAAGGCAGATGCTCTAAACCAACTGAGCTATGCTCCCTTTTTCAAATTTTCAAACCCCTGTTCTTTTCGATTGGGAGTGCAAAGATATCTTCATTTTTCGATTTTGCAAAAATAATTATCATTTTTTTCAAAAAAATCAATCGCTTCTGCAACAATAAATGTGCTACCCCCTATAAAAAGAAAATCTCCCTCCCTGTAAATCTCTTTAAAACGCATAATGGCATCCTCTACAGTTGGCGAGACCTCCCCTTTAAGTCCGACTGATTTGCATTTTTTTTCAAGAATTTTTGCATCCAGGGCTCTCTCAATTTTTGCCTGAGTGAAGAAAAAGTATGACGCACTTGGAAGTAAGCCAACAATCTTCTCAATATCTTTATCTGCAACAAAACCTACTATTGAGAACAGTCTCTTGTATCTCTCTCTTCTAAGCTGTGAGAAGACCATAGTGAGTCCATTGACATTGTGTCCTGTATCGCATACCACAGGTGGATTTTTGGAGAGATACTCCCAACGGCCTCTGAGTCCTGTTGCCAGCGCAGTATTTTTTAGACCATTACGAATATTTTCATCGCTCCACCCCTCCCCCACAATATTTGTAAAGACCGGGTTTAGAGAAAGAACGGATAGAGTCGTAAGAACACATCGTAAATTGTGCGTTTGACAATCTCCCTCTAAATCAAGCTGATAGTCAGACGATTTAATATCAGCAAAGACAGAATCCTGAGAAAATATAATTGGAGCTCCCTTTTTATCTGCAACTCTCTCAAAAACATCTTTAGTTGTTGAGCTGTGCTCTCCAATAACAACGGGAACGCTGTGTTTAATTATACCTGCTTTCTCCTCTGCAATTGCGCTGATTGTATAACCAAGTTGTTCACAGTGATCTAATGAAATATTGGTTATTACGCTCACTAAAGGGTTTACCACATTGGTAGAGTCCAATCTCCCCCCGAGCCCTGTCTCTATAACAGCAATCTGTGCCCTCTCCTTCTTAAAATACCAAAAAGCCATCGCAGTAGTTATCTCAAAAAAAGATGGTTTATTCAGGCTCATAAAGCTCTTCCAGTTTAGAAGAAACTCCAGGACATCCTCTTTGGAAATCATTACTCCGTTTATTTTGATCCTCTCCCTAAAATCTACCAGATGGGGTGAGGTATAGAGAGCAACTTTAACGCCACAACTCATAAGAGATGATGCAATCATATGGCTTACAGATCCTTTACCATTAGTTCCCGCAACATGAATAACCGGATAATATCTATGAGGGTGACCAAGAACCTTGTCAAATTCCATCATAGTTTCCAGACCATCTTTATATGCAATCTTGCCCACCTTCTGATAAGATGGAAACTGACTGAAAAGATATTCAATCTCTTTGTTATAAATCGCTTGATCTAGCATTATATTTAATAGTTAACCTATTTTTACCCTCACTCATGTGAGAATCACTCAGCAAATTTGATAAATAAATGGGACAAAATTATTACGATATCAAATAATTTTCGGGAATTAGTCAAAATGGAGTAATTTTGGCATTTAATCAATAGCAATTTATCCCTATGATTTCATTCTTTCGTTCAGGAAAGGGGCCGGTTCTGGCCGTTAAGACAGACTCAGAGATATCAAAAGAGAGTGCAGATGCCTTAATGTGGCTTTTTGCCGGTGCAGAGCTCTTATCAGCTACAAAAATTGACGGGTGGTTTTCCGGCCCCAGAAGAGAGATGGTTACTCCTTGGAGCACAACCGCCTCGGAGATTACCCGAAATATGAACATTCCGGGAGTAGTGAGAATAGAGGAGTTCTTCCCCGTACAGGGAGCAGATAGTGACCATGACAAAATGTTAGAGAGGTTATACAACGGTCTGGATCAAAGCATATTTGATGTTGGCAATAAAGCAGAGAGCGTTAAGGAGATTACAGATATTGATAAATATAACAGAGAAGAGGGGTTAGCATTAAACTCCGAAGAGGTAGATTACCTCAACAGTTTAAGTAAAAAAATAGGAAGACCTCTTACAGATGGTGAGGTTTTCGGCTTTTCGCAGGTAAACTCAGAGCACTGCCGCCACAAAATCTTTAACGGAACCTTCATAATTGACGGAGTAGAGATGGAATCTACTCTTTTTCAGCTTATTAAAAAAACATCAGCTGCAAATCCAAACAAGATAGTATCTGCATATAAAGATAACTGTGCATTTACAGAGGGGCCTGAGTCGCCACTATTCTATCCCGAGAGCGGAGAGACCTCCTCATTTTTCAAAACAACTACAAGCGATACTGTTATTTCACTAAAAGCCGAAACTCACAATTTCCCTACCACCGTAGAGCCATTCAACGGAGCAGCTACAGGTTCGGGAGGAGAGATAAGAGACCGTATTGCAGGAGGAAAGGGCTCTTTCCCTATTGCCGGGACAGCTGTCTATATGACCTCTTACCCTAGATTTGATATTGAAGGAAGGGAGTGGGAAGATGACGAACCAAGAGAGTGGCTCTATCAAACTCCACAGGAGATACTTACAAAAGCCTCCAACGGAGCCAGCGATTTTGGAAATAAGTTTGGTCAACCTCTAATTTGCGGATCTCTTCTCACCTATGAGCACAGTGAGAGCTACCGTAAATTCGGATTTGATAAAGTAATTATGTTAGCCGGTGGAATCGGCTTTGCAAAAAAAGAGTATGCATTCAAAGATAAGCCTGAGCCCGGAGATAAAATTGTGCTCCTTGGTGGAGATAACTACAGGATAGGAATGGGCGGAGGCGCAGTCTCCTCTGTTGCCACCGGTGAGTTTGAAAATGCTATTGAACTTAATGCAGTTCAGCGCTCCAATCCAGAGATGCAAAAGAGAGTTTACAATGCCATCAGATCGCTTGCAGAGAGAGAGAGCAACACAATAGTCTCTATCCACGATCACGGAGCCGGAGGGCACCTAAACTGCCTGTCTGAGCTAGTAGAGGAGACCGGAGGAGATATTGATATCAGCAAGCTACCTAAAGGAGATCCTACCCTATCTGCAAAGGAGATAATCGGAAACGAGTCGCAGGAGAGAATGGGACTTGTTATGAAGAGCAGGGATACAGATGAGCTTATGAGAATCTCTCAAAGAGAGAGAGCACCAATGTACGTTATTGGAGAGGCAACAGGAAGAGGTAATTTCACACTTGAGGATAGTTCATCGGGAGAGAGACCTATTGACCTTGCTCTGGAGGATATGTTCGGTTCTGCCCCTAAAACTATAATGGAGGATATCTCAGTTAGTGAAAAATGGTTCCCACTTGAGTATGACGAGACAGACATAGAGTACTATCTGGAACAGCTCCTCCAGATTGAGTCTGTTGCATGTAAAGATTGGCTTACCAATAAAGTTGACCGCTCTGTTACCGGACTAATTGCCACACAGCAAACAGCTGGAGAGATACAGCTGCCGCTCAACAACCTTGGAGTTGCCCAAATAGGGTATGGCAATAAAAAAGGGATGGCAACCTCAATTGGTCACGCCCCTGCAGTTGCTATGATTGATCCTGCAGCGGGGAGTAGAATTGCCATTGCAGAATCCCTTACCAATTTGGTTTGGACACCGATAGATGGAGGGATAGAGGGTATCTCACTCTCTGCAAACTGGATGTGGCCATGCCGGAATACAGGAGAGGATGCCCGTCTGTATAAGGCGGTCAAAGGTGCAAGTGATTTTGCTATTGAATTGGGGATCAATATTCCCACCGGCAAGGATTCTCTATCAATGACCCAGAAATATCCTGACGGAGAGAGAGTGCTCTCTCCCGGCACACTTATTGTCTCTACCGTATGCCAATCCAACGACATAACAAATGTTGTAAAACCTGTTCTATCAAAAGATTGTGACTCGTCTGTACTATATGTTCCCTTCAATTTGTTCTCAGAAAAAAGTTTTGCCCTTGGAGGAAGTGCATTTGCTCAGGCGACGGCACAACTTGGAGATGAAAATCCCGATGTAAGCTCAGCTTCCTATTTTAAAGAGTGTTTTTGCGCTTTGCAGAAGATGGTAAATAGCAGAATTCTCCTCTCCGGACACGATATTTCGGCAGGTGGAGTTATCACAGCTTTGCTGGAGATGAACTTTCCAAACAGAGAGGGAGGTCTTGAGATTGATCTGACAGATATGGAGGAGCGTGATCCTGTAAGGCTTCTGTTTAGCGAGAGCCCTGCTGTTATTATACAGGTGAAGAACTCTCAACTTAATATTGCAGAGGATATTGCCAATGAATTCGGAGTTAAACTATTCAATATCGGTAAGTATAAACCAGAGCGGGAGCTTATTATCAAACTCCACAAACAACGCTTAAAACTGAATATAGATAAGTACAGAGATCTTTGGTTTAGAACCTCCTATCTTTTTGACAAAAGGCAATCCGGAGAAGAGCTCGCAAAAAAACGCTTTGAGAACTATAAGAGCCAACCACTTGTTTATAAGTTTCCAAGAGGGTTTCAGGGAAAGATCTCCTATTATACATCAAATGATCGCAAAGCTGTTGCAGCAATTATCCGCGAAAAAGGGTCAAACGGCGACAGAGAGATGGCATGGGCTCTCTACCTTGCAGGTTTTGCTGTCAAAGATGTACATATGACAGACCTTGTAAGCGGCAGAGAGACATTGGAAGGTGTTAATCTTATAGTCTTTGTAGGCGGATTCTCTAACGCTGACACTCTCGGGTCGGCCAAAGGCTGGGCTGGAGCGTTCCTATATAATGAGAGAGCATCAAAAGCCATTGAGACATTTTATGCAAGAGAAGATACCTTGAGTTTAGGGATATGCAACGGATGTCAGTTAATGGCCGAGCTTGGGCTTATTACCCCGGACAAACGGGATATCTCTCCAAAAATGAGACACAATAACTCACATAAATATGAGAGTGCTTTTGTAGGCGTCACAATTGAGAGTACTCCATCAGTGATGTTAAAGTCGCTGGAAGGCTCCTCGCTCGGAATATGGGTAGCTCACGGAGAGGGGCAATTCTCTTTCCCTTCTGATATTTCTAATTACAATATAGCAGTAAGATACAACTATAATGATTATCCTGCCAACCCTAACGGATCTCCCGAAGGGGTTGCCGGTGTTTGCAGCAGCGATGGAAGACACCTTGCTATGATGCCACATCCGGAGAGATGCATCTACCCACACAACTGGGCATGGTATTCGGAGTCGGAAGCCACCTATCATAAAGAGAGCGCTACACATGAGGTTACTCCGTGGATAGAGCTCTTTGTTAATGCTAGAGAGTGGATAGAAAAAAAGATAAAGGCATAGTATTTGAGACATCAATATGCTCTATGAAAAAGAAGAAATTACCAAAAATCTTTGTGCTAGACACAAATGTTATCCTGCACGACTTTCGTGCTATTCACAATTTTCAGGAGAACGACATTGTTATACCTATTGCAGTGATTGAAGAGTTGGACAAATTCAAAAAGGGCAACGACACCCTAAACTACAACGCAAGAGAATTTGTTAGGGAAATGGATAAAATAACAGATAATCAACTATTTGACACAGGCGTTCCTATAGGGAAAGGGAGAGGTCTTATAAAGATAGAGCTTGGCCATCCATTTAGTGATCTTATGGCAGAATCTTTTTTCGAAGACACTCAGGATCACCGTATTCTATCGACTACAGAGTGGCTTCAGGAGAAAAATCCGGAGAGAACCGTTGTTCTTGTAACAAAGGATATCAATCTTAGAATGAAGGCAAAGGCACTTCATCTGATGGCAGAGGACTATCTGACCGATAAGATAACCGAAGATAGAGTAGAGAATATTAAAAAAGAGGTAATTGAACTGGATAATATCTCTGACGATACTATTCAGAGACTCTTTTATCAGCAGGAGGGAGTTCCAGCAAATGAACTAAAGCTAAAGAACATCCCAAATAATCAGCTCTACGTTTTAAAGTCCGGCAACAAAGAGGGCAGAACTCTGGCCCGCTACCACAATCCTACAAAAAGTTTAATTGTTGTTAAAAAGCAGGGTGCATACGGTATTGATCCAAGAAACGAGGAGCAGACATTTGCTATTGATGCTCTTATGAATCCCGATATCAAACTTATTTCACTCACAGGTACAGCAGGAACAGGTAAGACACTCCTTGCCCTTGCAACAGCACTTGCTCAAGAGCGGATGTTTGATCAGATATTGCTCTCGCGTCCGGTTATCCCTCTAAAGAATCAGGAGATGGGTTTCCTGCCCGGAGATATAAAAGAGAAACTCGGTCCATATATGATCCCTCTATATGACAACCTTGCAGTAATAAAGAGAGCCTTTAAATCTACCAGCAGAGAGGTTGTCCGTATAGAGGAGATGCTAAAAAATGAAAAGCTGCTTATCTCTCCTCTTGCCTATATCAGAGGCAGGAGTCTCTCCAATACATTTTTTATAATTGATGAGGCGCAAAACCTTACTCCTCATGAAGTAAAAACAATTATAACCCGTGCCGGAGAGGGAACAAAGCTTGTATTTACAGGAGATATCCATCAGATTGACTCACCATATCTTGATATACATTCAAACGGGTTGACTCATTTGGGTGAAAAGCTTTACGGACAGGAGCTTTTTTGCCATATAAACCTGACAAAGGGAGAGAGGAGTGAGCTGTCCGAGATGGCGGGTAAACTTTTATAATTTTTTACTATATTTGCACCCCCGAATCAAAACGAAATATAAACCGAA
>JAUYTB010000014.1 GCA_030695305.1 Bacteroidales bacterium | reverse complement strand
AATTTATCTAAAACAAAGATATGTAAATTATTTTTTTGTATCTTGCATCCCATTGTACATACCTGGTGAAACCAATCCTGCCCCTGCTTAATTATTTATAACTAATACAACAAAAAATGAAAGGGGTATTTATTATTACATTAGTCATCTGCGCACTTACCGCATCGTGTGAAAAAAATGGCATTGCAGATTCGGGCAAAAAGCCCGTTGAGATTTCGTTGACAGCATCGGAGACAAAAGTTGCCGAATCCGGAAACAATAATTCTATGCGGATTTTCTCATCAATACTTGAGAATGATTCTAAATCGGGTAATCCGGAGAATATTATTATCTCACCGCTCAGTCTTAATATTGCACTTGCAATGGCTTGGAATGGTGCAGAGGGAGTTACAAAAAATGAGATCCAGAACACTCTTGGCTTTGATGGTTATTCCGAAGCTGATGTTAACAACTACTTTAAAAAAATGTTGGAGACACTTCCTAAAACAGATCCTACTGTAAAACTTGCTATCGCAAATTCCATATGGCACGATAAGGCACTTCCGGTACTAAAAGGATTCCTCGAGAAGAACTCTAACTACTTCTATGCTACAATCGAGTCTTTAGATTTCGCAAGTCCGTTATCCCCCGGGATAATAAATAAATGGTGCTCCGACAAGACCGAAGGAGTTATAAAAGAGGTTATAGAAAAGATAGAACCCGAAACGGTCATGTTTCTTATAAATGCTCTCTATTTTAAAGCCCCTTGGAGTATAAAGTTTGATAAAAAGGATACAAGGCAATCTCCTTTTTATCTGAGTGATGGAAAGATTACAGATGTTCCTACGATGAGCTTAATTAACAAGTCGTTTAATTACTACGAATCCAGCCAGTTAAAAGCAATCTCTCTAAAATATGGGAATGGCGCCTTTAACATGACTATAATACTGCCCGGCTCAGGCCAATCTGTAAACGAAATTGGAAAACTTCTAAAAAGTGATGGTTTTTGGAACACAATTATTAACGGAATGAAGGAGACTAAAATCGATATCTATCTGCCAAAATTCAAATTCGATTACAAGACTGAATTTAACTCCTCTCTAAAAGAGATGGGAATGGTTGTCCCATTTGACCCATATCTTGCCGACTTCTCAAAGATTGCAAATGTTAAACCTCAAAATCTCTATATCTCAAAGGTGTTCCAAAAAGCAGCAATTGAGGTGGACGAAGAGGGTAGTGAAGCGGCTGCTGTTACCGTTGTTGGGTTTGGCGTAACTTCTGTGCCTATAAAAAAGGAGTTTCGCGCAGACAAGCCCTTTATCTTTGCTATTACCGAGAGTACAACCGGAACAATTCTCTTTATGGGTAAAGTCAGTAAGCCATAGCTTTTAAAGCTGATAAAATTTAAGGCGCCCGTTCTGTTACCAGAATGGGCGCCTTCGTTTAATGGTGTGAGCACTTCTTCTATTAAGAGATCTCTCTACTCAATAACTCTCAATTTTTCGCCTGCATCCTCTTTAACTGCTCTTTTCCACCTTTCACTGTATCCCGGCTGCATTGGTGAAGCAGGTATATTCTTGCCACTTCCGTTGTCTATGAAGCATCCCGGAGCACTCTCCCTCTTGATGTTTCCGTCAATGAACTTAACAAGCAAATAGCGATCCAGCTCAACCCATTTATTAAACAACTGCTGGGCAGTATTTACAGAATAGTCAGTAAGAAACTCTCTGGCTTTAAGAGGCGAACTTTTATGTATTTCAAGTGCGGCTGCATCAATAGCAGGTATTCTCTCCATTGCTGTAAACTCATGTTCATCTACAGCTTTTCTGATATCAGGAGCTATATAGTCATAACGCATATATGCAAAGTGAGTAACTCTGTTAAAGATCCAGAAGGCAGAGGTTGGTGAGTATGTTGTCATATTCCCGTTACCTACCCTAAAACATTCAGGAACACGTAGCGATGAGGAGTAGATAGGTGTAAGTGCAGATGTTGCGGCATCATCAACTCCAAACCAGAGGATTCCTCCAATCTCATCCGGAAGCCAGTTTCTTGCCTGTCCCAGCAGCCAGAATCCTGTTTGCTGAGTTGCAATAGCCCTCTCGTTGTAATACTTCTTTCCGTCAACCTCAAAGGACATTGGCCTCCATCTGTAAGGAAGCGCACTTCCTCCGGCTCCAATATCCTGAGTCATATCAATGGCGGTACCCTCATAATGGTCTCTCATTACATCTGCAAGCATCTTTACAGTAACCTTCTCTTTAGGCTTAATATAGAGAGGCATTCTGTTTTTGGCATTGTGACCCATTGCATAATCAAGATAGTCTGTATAGGGTTTATCTCCTATCATGCCGCCTCCAAGAATATTGAATGCAGACCATACTCTTGCTTCACAACCACGCATCCCTCCGAATGAGAGTGGAGCATATGTATCGGAGAAGCTGAAATCTTTATCTGAACCCTTGTAGAGACCACTCTCTCTTGCAAAAGCAATAACATCCGGAGAGTATATGCAATTTTCCGGGTCATTTTTGGGGAAAGTAGTTATTCTTGCCTGATTTGCATGTGCAGAGATATATCCGTCAGGAATCCTAACGGCTACCCATACAGCTCCCTTATTTACATTTTTTCCGTTAACCATCTTTGTTCCCTTCCCAATCATCTCAAGGATCCATGCCTCTTCCTTATCTGCTATAGAAAAAGACTCTCCGGAAGAGTAATAACCGTGCTCCTTTACAAGATCAGTTATTACCTTAATTGCCTCTCTTGCCGTACGCGCTCTTTGTAAGGTAATGTAAATCAAAGAGCCGTAATCCATAATTCCGGTAGTATCTACCAAATTGCGAACTCCTCCAAAGGTTGTCTCAGTGATGATAAGCTGATGCTCATTCATATTACCAACCGTTGTATAGGTCTTTTGAACCTGGGGAATTTGGCCAAGATACTTTCCTGTATCCCACTCATAGATTCTCAACATAGTTCCCGGGGCATGATTCTCACCCTTTTTGTAGTAAAGTTCTCCATATAACTGGTGTGAATCTGCAGAATATGTTACCATTACTGACCCATCTCTGGAGGCGCCCTTTGTTACAATAACATTTGTACAAGACTCGCCTCTTACCGGAAGAGCGAGGATAATAGCTGCGGTTAAAATTGTAGTTAAAATTCTTTTCATCCGTTAATAGTTTTTCAATTACTTTTTAATTGATTTGTTAATAAACATAAACACATTTTACAAATATAATATTAATTTTGTTGTAAAATAATCTGTTATGTTAACGAAACTCAAAATCATTCTGACACTTATAATGCTAACGATAAGCATGTTTTCATTTGCTCAGAATCAGAATCAGGAAAAAAAGGACCCTATTAAAATAGCTGCAGAACAGGCAGATAAGCTTCAATTAGACCTTAAATTGGAGTATCACCAACATTTTTTGGTGGATTCTGTCCTTCAAAAGAATATTTCGGGAGTTATGAGAGAGTTCGAAAATATGCAGAGATCGGGAATGCAGAATCCTGAAAGTTACAGGGAAGTTCAGCTTAAGTGGGTTAAGAAGACAGAAGATGCATTTGAAAAGATACTTACCCCGTCTCAATTTGAGAGGTACTTAAAGATTTCCGGCGTATCATCAAAAGAGAGGAAAAAGAGAGAAAAGAGAAAGTAATCACACTTTTTGCGGCACTGCTCTTCTTTGATCAAAATGTGTTATGTATCTGAATCCGCAGGATTCTATAAGATTAATATAGAACTCAAATTGCTCCCCTACTCTGTCGTATGCATGAGCGTCAGATCCTATTGATATAAATTCACCTCCCAACTCCCTGAATCTTTTAAGAATATTATGATCCAATACCGGAGTATCTCCATTTCTGAATCTGTAGGTGTTTGTGTTGATCTCCAGTGCCTTTCCGTTTGCCGAAAGATATCCGAGTATTAAATCAAGATGGTCTGGAAAATCTTTGTATAGTATGCTTCGCGTTTTGTATGGAGCGTACCTTGCAATATAGTCGTAATGACCAAGTATGTCAAAATCAGGAAAAGCTGTTATCATTTCGTAGATCAGCTCAAGATATCTGCCGTAAGCTCTCTTTTCCGTTTTCTCTACATAGTACTGACGTTGATAGGGATCTACTCCATCAACAAAATGGATTGATGCTATAACAGTGTCAAATGTGCAGGAGGTGAGAAATGATCTGATGTCCGATAAATTTTCCGGTTGAAGGCCCAGCTCTATCCCTGTGAAAAGCTTAACATCTGTTTTATCTCTGTGTTTTATTATCTCTGACTGTTGAAGTAACGGGTCAAAAGCAAATCTTGTATCTCCACCGGGTGCCTTCAGGTCCAGATGATCTGTAAAAGCAATCCCCGACAGACCCAATTTTGCTGCAGCATTCATGGCATCGCCTATGCACATTTCACTATCCGGTGAGAAGTTGCTGTGAGTGTGTGTATCGATTAATCTTGCCATAATACCGAGGGTGAAATTAGGAAAAAGTTATGAAGAAATTCATGAAAAAATTCCATATAGTCACAACTGCTGTTGCCACAAGTTTTGCCATATAAAATTTAATTTTTGAGTCATCCGGAAATTGCTTTATTATAAGTCTGTCTGTGAGAAGATAGAGAATCAATGAGTTTATCACCAGTCCGGCAATTGAAATTATTAGAAATGTGAAATACTCCTGTGCTATTTGAGGATTACTGCTTTCGAAGGTCCATAAACGGTTAAGGATATAATTTGAAGAGGCAGCGGTCATAAAGCCGATACTGTTAGAGATATACCTGTTAACTCTCAATAACTCCTTAAGTATCCATGTTAATCCGAAATCCAGTATAAGTCCGGAAAACCCCACAAGACTAAATATTATAAACTGCTCTAGCATAATCCAATTTTATCAAAAAGGAATGACTTGTCTCACCTTGTTAAAACTGCAACCTTCCACTCTTTATCTTCTTTAACCATAATAAGTGTGTTATCTATACCATTTGGAAATCCAGAGAGATAAACCTTGTAATAAACAGTTAATGAATCATTTCCCGCAAATAGTTTTACCTCTGTTATCTCTGTTTTAATTTCCGAAGTCTGTTTTATAATCATCTCTTTTACTCCCTTTTCAAGAGATTCAATATTTTTTAGCGCCTCTTTCAAATCTTGGCCCAATTCCGGTGTGCAATATCCTGCAGCTGCCTCATAATCAATACTAAAATATGAGTCAAGAAACATTTTTGCTCTCTCCCGGGCACCTTTATCGCTTCCATTACATGAAAAAATAATAAGTGACAGACCTAATAAAAACAGTGTTTTGAATAATTTTCCGGACATATTAAATCATTTATTAGTTATCAAGTTTAATAACAGTTATACCTGAGCCACCCATCTCCAAAAACTCATCTCTAAAGGAGCTTACTCCCCCAATGGTTTTCAAATACTTTCTAATCTCCTCTCTCAGTATCCCGTTCCCTTTACCATGTAGTACCTTAATCTCACCAACACCTACCATAACAGCATCATCTACAAATCTTGTAACAGACTCTATGGCCTGCTCAAGCCTCTCTCCTCTTATATCAATAACAGGTTTAAAGTTAAGTCTCCTGTTTGTTATATTTTCACTCTCTACTACCGAGAACCTCTTTTGTGACGACTCCTTAACAATTGTATTATACTCTCTGTTCGAAATCTTCTCAATTTTTTCTGCGGTAAGCTTACTAATGACAGATCCAACAGCCACACTGACTGTTGTGTTCTCAATCTTTAGAACCTCTCCAATAAGATCTCCCCCCTTAATTCTCACCTTATCGCCGGCTTGAAGTGGGGTGTTATTAATATTTACAATAGCTCCCTTTGGTATTGATTTGCTGTCTGTTTCACCCTTCTCTCTTTTTCTCTCATCCCTCCTCTCTTTTCTTTTAATAAGCTGCTCCATCTTTGCAGTTATCTTATCGTCTGTTGAGTTAGTTGATATAACCTCTATCTTCTCACTAAACTCAATAAGCTCCCTCCTCGCATTTTTCGTCTTCTCTTTTTGTGCCTGGCTCTCTCTTATCTCTTTAATTGTAGATTCGATTCGCTTATTGGCATCCGCAAGCATAGCCGCTGCCTCTGATTTTGCCTCTTCAATTATCCTCTTTCTTAGCGCCTGAATTTCGGATAACTCTTTCTGATAGCGATCTGTTATATTCTCCAGAGTTCTGTCTGTACTCTTTATTTTAGCAAGACGCTCCTCCCAGGCCTTTCTGTTTTTGGCAATCTTCTTTAGGTGTCTCTCCAAATCTACAAAGTCTGTTCCTGCCCTCTCTTCTGCTTTTTTGACAACACTTTCGGGTAAACCGATCTTCCTTGCAAGTTCAAATGCAAATGAGCTTCCCGGAACACCGGTTTCAAGTTTGAAAAGAGGTTGAATATTCCGGACATCAAACTGCATCCCACCGTTAACTACTCCCTTGCTTCCACTGGCATAGAACTTAAGATTACCGTAGTGGGTTGTAATAACACCAAAGCACCCCCTATCCTCAATCACACCCAGAATTGCCTCTGCTATAGCTCCACCGGCCACCGGCTCAGTGCCGGCGCCAAACTCATCAATAAGAACGAGACTTCTCTCTGTTGCCTCCTCTAGTATGCTCTTCATATTATTCAGATGCGAGCTATAGGTGCTAAGATCGTTCTCTATAGATTGCTCATCTCCAATATCAATAAAGATATCTTTAAAGAGAGTTAGTTCGGAACTCTCCGAAGCAGGGATCAGAAAACCACACTGCAACATATACTGCAATAGTCCTATAGTTTTTAGACACACCGATTTCCCTCCTGCGTTTGGCCCGGAAATCAGGAGGATCCTCTTATCTTGTGATAGATAAAGAGAAAGAGGCACTATCTCCTTACCCTCTTTTTTTAAGGCACGCTCCAGAATTGGATGCCTTGCACTTCTAAGATTAATCTCTCTTAACGAAGATATTACAGGTTTACCTGCCCCCATAGAGATGGCTAGTCTCGCTTTTGCCCAAATAAAATCTACAGTAGCAAGCAGATTGGAAGAGACAAGCAACTCTTCTCTGTAAGGTCTCAAGAAATCTGCAAATAAGATGAGGATTTTTAAAATCTCACGTTGCTCTGCAAATTGAAGCTCTCTTACCATGTTATTGAGCTCTACAATCTCAATCGGCTCAATATAGAGAGTCTTACCTGTCGCTGACTCATCTACAACAAATCCCGGAATCTTTCTCTTGTTGGCAGCCGATACGGGAAGGAGCATCCTTCCATCTCTTACAGTTACCGATGAATCAGAGTCAATAATCCCCTCCTGCTGACCTTTTTTTAAGAGAGTAGTAATCTTCTTTGAAATTGTACTCTCTTTATCTTTTATAGCTCGTCTTATTATTTGCAGATCTTCACTTGCGCTGTCCTTTATCTCACCAAATCTGTCAATTATTGAGTCTATTCTTCTGGTAATTTCCGGAAACAACATAACCGGCTCTGTAAGCCTTTTCATATTTGGATAGAGACCCTCCCTGGTATTACGAAAAAACAGGTTGATTTGCCTAAGGGTCTCAAGAGATACCCTTAATTTAGAAATAGCGGCCAAATCCAGATAATAAGAATCGTGTTCCAGCCGTGATATAAATGACTCGGTATCTACATAACCCGAATCGGGGAAGCCCGACTCCAGCATTGTAATAACTCTCATTTCGTCTGTAAGAGAGAGACTATCCTCTACCTCATTTATAGAATCACTAAACACCAGATCATGCACCATTCGTTTTGCAGACTCTGTTGAGCAGAGATTCTCTGCCATAGATCGTATTCTGTCAAATCCGAGCTTATGCTCTGTTCTCTCGATTTTTGTCATATATCTCTGAATGAACTCTCTATTGCTATGCGCAACTCCGTTATACTACCCATCTTTTTAATCTCTCCATTGCTGATAAAAGATACCTCACCTGTCTCCTCAGAGACCACAATAACCACAGAATCGCTTTGCTCAGAAATACCAAGCGCCGCTTTATGCCTCATTCCATAGTGTGCTGGTATATGCGGATTTTCTGATATTGGTAAAGTGCATCTTGCTGCTACAATCTTCTCCCCTGAGATTACCATTGCTCCGTCGTGCATAGGTGCATTTCTAAAAAATACATTTTCAATAAGTCGTCTGCTGATTCTGGCATCAAGTCTGTCTCCGTTTTCTACAATAAAGTCAAGAGAGGACGTTTTAGCAAGAACAATTAGGGCTCCGGTACGAGATTGGGCCATTCTTCTGCAAGCTTCAGTTATTTCGTTGAGCTCTTCATTCGAAATCGTCTTGTTTTTGGTCCCGAAAAACAGATTAACAACTTTTAGGTTGTGGCTTGAATCCATATACTTTGTCCCTAGTCTCAATAGAAAACGCCTTATCTCCTGCTGAAAAAGTATAATAAGTGCAAGCACTCCCACACCTATCACCTGACCTAAGATTGCACTTAAAAGACTCATCTGAAGAGCCTTTACAACCAACCATATAAAATAAAAGAGAAGAATTCCGGTAAAGATATTAAGGGCTGCTGTACCCTTTATAAGCTTATATGCCTGATAGATAAGTATCCCTACCAGAAGTATATCTATAATATCTATAAGCTCTATTTTAATAAAATCAAACATAATCTCCCGATTGCAAACTTAATCTATTTATTCAACAAATGCTAACGTTAGAACACTCAGAGAGGTATCCTCAATAGCGAGTAAAACTCTTCCACATGCCTCAATTGTTGCTCCTGTTGTAAGAACATCATCTACTAAGAGGATATGTTTTCCTCTCAGTTTTTCTTCTTTTTTTACAAAAAATGCACCCTCTGCACCTTTATATCTGTTCTCCCTGTCCTTTACAGTCTGTGATCTGTTATATCTTCCTCTTTTGAGCAGATTATCACAAACAGGTATATTTAAGACCTCTCCCAATGAGTCTGCTATAATAGTTGCCTGATTAAACCCCCTTATCCATCTTTTATAAGGGTGCAAAGGCACCGGAACAACCATATCAACATCTTTAAGGGAGCCGCTCTCGTAAATCTTTGTACCAAGCAGTTTTGCAAGATATTTGCCTAAAGAGGTGTCTCCTGTATACTTAAACCGGTGAATAACAGATCTCCAGTTGCTTTCGCTTCTGTAGTAAATTAGCGATGCAGCATACTCTGTCTTTACTCTGCTTCTGAGAAGCATCTCCGCAGGATTCTCTCTCCAGCTCCAAAAATAGGAGTAAGGTATATCAGCCATGCATCCGATACAAATGTGTCTCTCCCCTCCCGTAAGTAATCTGTCGCACACCGGACACACATCCGGAAAAAACAGGCTTCCAATACCCATATCTAATCTATTAGTTTAACACTGATGGCCTTAATTACCTGATCGTCATTTCTTAGCATACTTTGAACCCTTCCTCTCTGAAAATAATACCTATTAACAATCTCCTCTTCCAGCAGATATTTAACCTCCTCTTTGTTTCTGATTAAGACCTCTCTCTTCCCTGGCTTCACTCTCTTTTCAAGATCAATAATCTCGTTTTTGAAATCTCCAAAGAAAGACTCCCTTTTGGCAACTGCTATAAACTTGTCATATTCTACTTCGGTTGCCGTTCTGTGGTCGAACTCCTTACCGGACGCCCATAATACAAAGGCGTCATACTCAATATCGGATAAAACAAACTTATCCGCAGACTCTATCTGCTCTCTTTTTTTAAAATACTCAATTGAGTATTCGTGAAGGATATCACCATAAATTAGAGCGACAGCTGGGCGACTGAATAGCTTAGGAGATATGACTATATCAGGTACAATTCCGCCTCCGTCATATACTGTTCTCCCCTTTACAAGCGTCTTGAATGGCTTTATAAGAGAATCGGGTATAGCTCCCAGGCTTCCATCTTCGTTTCTCTGAGTATAATCTATTGCCTGAACACATCGTCCGCTTGGAATATAATATTTGGCTGTAGTTAATTTAATCCTGTTACCGTATCCAACATCCCGTATAGATTGAACAAGGCCCTTTCCAAAGGTGCGTGTCCCTACAATGGTCGCCCTGTCCAGATCTTGTAAAGCTCCGGCAACAATTTCCGAAGAAGAAGCCGAAGATGAGTTTACCATAACAATAAGAGGAATATCTGTATCTACCGGCTCCTCTCTTGTGTAGTAGGTAATATCTGCCTGTCTGAATCTCCCAATTGAGGAGACAACCTTTGTCCCTTTTGGCACAAATAGAGATACTATATCTACTGCTTCGTCAAGAAGTCCTCCTCCATTACCCCTTAAATCAAGAATCAATCTCTTTAAGTGATGACTCTTTTTTAGTTCATTTAAAGCTTTTTTAACATCCTTAGCTCCACCTAATGTAAAACCGGTAATTCTAATATACCCTACACTATCGCCAATCACTCCGCTGTATGCAACATCCGGTATATGTATCTTCTCTCTCATTAGTGTCACATCTGCAATCTCACCGCCTCTTACTCTCCTTATTGTGAATGTTACATTAGTACCCGGTGCACCTTTCATCCTGGAACTGCACTCATCTACCTTAAGATTAAGCACAGAGTGACCATCTATTTTAAGTATTACATCACCTGAGTAGAGCCCCGCCTTTGATGCGGGTGTATTCTCATATATCTCAGATAGCAGAACACCATCATCTACCTTTCTTATTATTGCACCTACACCACCGTAAGAACCGGTTGTCATAAGTTCAAGACTCTCTCTGTCCTCTTCCGGTATCAATACCGTATAGGGATCAAGTGACTCAAGCATAGACTCGGCAGCTCTCATTATAAGCTTGTCTGCCTCAACGCTGTCTACATACAACAGGGAGAGCTCCCTAAGAATATTCATTTGAATATCCAGACTCTTTCCTATTTTAAAATTAGCAGACTGTGCGTCTGAACCAACCGGTACAAGCAGAAACAGTATTGCAGCTGCTGTAAATAATAACCTCTTCATTACTCTATGGACTGTTAATAATTAATACAAAAATAAAGTTTTAGTATCTTTGGTGCAATAATCACTACAATGGAGATAATTTTTGCAACGTCAAATTTACACAAAATAGAGGAAGCAAGAGGAATTATTGGCAATCTTGCTACTCTTATTTCACCTGCACAACTAGGTTTTACAGATGATATTCCGGAGGAGTCTCCTACACTCGAAGGTAACGCACTTTTTAAAGCTAATTATCTTTGGAGCAAACTTCACAGGGAGTGCTTTGCAGACGATACCGGCTTAGAGGTCGAGGCGCTGGGAGGGGCTCCCGGAGTTCGATCTGCAAGATATGCATCTGATGAGTGCGACCCTGTAAAAA
>JAUYTB010000033.1 GCA_030695305.1 Bacteroidales bacterium | reverse complement strand
AGCGGGAGTTGATGAAAAGAGCGGGGGAGTCTCTTATCAAAAGTAGTCGCCTAACAGTAGATTCGGACGAACTGGATAGGAGTATATCCTATATATACAACAACCTGCCAATCTTTATGGAGAGGGAGGACTATGCGCGGCTTGACTCTGCTGTTACACCCCGGGCAATAGAGGGAATGGTTAAGGGGGCTCTCTCCCTGCTGCTATCTCCTGCCGGAGGCGCATTTGCTCCTCACTTTAGTCGTGACCCGCTTAATATTGGAACACGTTTTCTCTCTATATATGATTCTCTTAGAATGGGGATGAGGTTCAGAATGGTTGACGACTATATCTTTTCTCAAGATAACTCTGCTCTTCTCTATATAATTACACCACAATCGGGAAGTGGGGAGAGTGGAAGGAACAGAGAGCTTGCATCAACTCTTGGTAACTTAAAGGTTGAGTTTGCAAAACTTGCCCCTGATGTAAAGATAAGCAGTATGGGGGGGCCGGTTGTGGGAGTCTATAATGCCGCAACTATTAAAAAGGATACATTTGTAACCCTAACTATTGCCATTTTTATAATTGCAGCACTCTTTGCCTTTACCTTTCGTGATATTAGAAGCACTCTGCCTCTTCTTCTTCCTGCTGCATTCGGTGCCCTTTTTGCTCTTGCCTTTTTGTCGGGAAGAGACGGAGTCTCTGCAATAGCTATCGGAGCGGGTGCTGCTGTGCTGGGCATTGCCCTCAGCTACTCTATACATATAGTCTCTCATCTGCGCCATGTCTGCTCAATTGAGCAACTGCTTAAAGATCTTGCCTATCCCCTTACAGTAGGCAGCTTTACAACTATTGGTGCCTTTGCCGGACTGCAGTTTACCCAATCTACTCTTCTAAGGGATTTTGGACTTTTCTCGGCTCTTACCCTTATAGGAACTACTCTCTTCTCTCTCATCTATCTGCCTCATATGCTTAAAATAAAAGAGGTTCACTCAGTCGGGAGGATTAATTTGTGGCTGGAGAGGTTCAGCTCTCAGGAGTTTGAGAAGAGGAGGTGGCTAATCTTTGCTATTGTAGCTCTTTTTATAGCAGGGGTGGTGATGTCGCCAAAGGTGCGTTTTGATAGCGATATGCTTAAACTGAGTATTGAACCAAAAGAGCATATTTACACCTCCGGTAGGTTTGACTCTCTGTTTGGAGGTGATGAGTCAAGAGTTCTGCTTCTCTCTACAGGGGAGAGTTTCGATATGGCGGCTCGGAGTTACCGTGTTAGTGACTCTCTTATAAACGCATATATTAAAGAGGGAGTTGTAGAGAGGAGTGCATCACTCTCCGCTCTGTTGCCTCCGCTACAGCTTCAGAGAGAACGGCTCCAAACCTGGAGTGAGTTTTGGGGTGGCGGCAAGAGAGAAGTGGTAGTCTCATCTCTTAAAGAGAGTGCAGAGAAGTATGGTCTAAACAGTGAATCTTTTGTCGGTTTTTACGATATGATTACACGTGATTATCACTCTTCCCAAATAGATGAACAGGATTACCGACATCTCCCATCTGCCATACAGGAGTGGATAGAGGGTGACTCCTCCTCTGTAATGCTTGTTTCACAGCTATTTATAAAAGAGGAGATGAAGGAGAAGGTTTACGGAGAGCTTGCGCTTTATAAAGAGATTGTGGTTGTGGACAGGGCACACTTCTCATCGCTTTGGGCAGATGGTATAAAGAGTGACTTTAATCTTATTCTTGTGATCTCCTCTCTTCTTGTCTTTGTAACACTGCTGATATCTTACGGAAGAGTAGAGCTTGCTCTTCTTGCTTTTCTCCCAATGTTTGTCAGCTGGGTTATTATTTTGGGGCTTATGGCTCTTTTTGGAATTCCGTTTAACATTGTAAACATTCTTCTTGCCACATTTATCTTTGGGATAGGGGATGACTTTAGCATCTTTGTTCTTGATGGTCTCTCGTCGGAGTATGAGAGAGGCGCAAAAACCCTATCGTCACATAAACTGGCAATCTTCTTCTCTACATTAACTGTAATAATAGGGATGGGGGCTATGCTCTTTGCTCAACACCCTGCTCTGCAATCTGTTGCCCTTGTCTCTGTGCTGGGAATGTGCACTGTTTGGATTGTTGCTTACACCATCCAGCCAATAATATACCGCTTTCTCATCACCACTCCGGCAAATGGGGGTCAAACCCCGGTTACTCTCTCCGGAGTTGTGTTGATGTTGTTGACTTTTTCTGTTTTTACCCTTGGATGTTTGCTCCTCGGGGTATTTATTGTGATTTTGGCTTTTGTCCCGCTTAAGAGATCGGTTAAGAGATTGTTTTTCCGCAAAGTACTGAGAGCGGTTGTTTTTATTCCGGTAAGATTATCGCCTACGGTACGAATCTTTAGAGAGAATCCATTCTGTGAAGATTTTAGCAAGCCGGCTGTTATTGTTGTAAACCACCAATCATTTATTGATATTCTTATGATGTTATCTCTCTATCCTAAGATTGTTATGATGACAAACAGCTGGGTGTGGAACTCACCGTTCTTTGGCCATATTGTTAGATATGCCGGATTTCTCTACCATAAAGATGGTGTTGATAACCATATTGAGGCGATTAAAGAGAGGGTAGCAGAGGGGTACTCTGTCCTGATATTTCCCGAGGGTACAAGATCTGCCGATATGACTATTCACAGGTTTCATAAGGGAGCATTTAAGATTGCCAATGAGTTGTCGCTGGATATTTTGCCTGTAGTAATTTATGGGAATGGCAATCTACTCTCCAAAAGACAACCGTTCTATATTAAGCCGGGCACAATCGGCTACAGGATTCTTGAGAGAGTTAAATTTACAGAGAGTGGCACACTCTGTGAGTACCGTGCTCTTTGTAAACATGTCAACACAATAATGAGGGAGGAGTACTCAAAACTTAGGGAGAGGTTTGATACTCCGGAGAATGACTTCTTTTACTTTGCCACAATGGCCAATTTCATTTTTAAAGGCCCCGTTCTTGAGTGGTATATGAGAGTTAAGATAAATATGGAGCGTAGATACTCTACATTTCATAAGCTGATTCCGCTGGATGCAAGGGTAACAGATTTAGGTTGCGGATATGGCCCTCTCTGCTTTATGTTAAAATTGACCTCACCCGGGAGGGTTGTAACGGGGATAGATTATGACCGCGAAAAGATTGAGTTAGCTAAGAGTTGCTATACAAAAGGGATCTCATTTACCGAGGGTGATATTACAATCGCTCCTATACCGGAGAGTGATGTTATTATTCTGTGCGATACTCTTCACTATCTTTTACCGGAGAGCCAGAGAGCAGTACTTAAACGGGTTGTAGAGAGTACTGCAGATGGTGGATTTATAATTATAAGAGACGGCGATAGTGAAAACCTTAAAAAACATAAAGTTACAAAGCTATCGGAGTGGTTTTCAATAAATTTGCTTAATTTTAACAAATCGGCACAATCTCCCTGCTTTATCGGAAAGAGTGAAATCCTCTCTACTGCAGCAGAGCTTGGTTGTTCGGTTGAGGTTAGCAATAATGATAGTTACACATCCAACACAACTTATATATTAAGACCAGAAAACAGAAGTTTAAGATGAGAAAATATGATGTAATAATAGTCGGTGGCGGACTTGCAGGGCTTGAGTGTGGAGCTATTCTCTCCAAAAAGGGGATGAGTGTGTGCATTTTGGAGCAGAGTGGCCGGACCGGTGGTTTTTTTCAGCCCTTTTTTAGAAACGGGAAGAAGATAGATACATCTATTCATTATGTTGGCAGTCTGGATGAGGGTATGTTTCTCAATAATGTGTTTCGTTATCTGGACGTTTGGAGAGATCTCGACCTTGTAAGACTCAACAAGGATGGCTTCGAAAAGATTCATATTTCCGGTAAGTGCTACTCTTATGCAATGGGACATGAGAACTTCGCGCAATCCCTTAGTGCAGATTTCCCCCATATGAAAAATGAGATAGAGCTTTATACTAAAAATCTCAAAGAGACTGGAATCAACTCATTAAGGAGTACTCTTCTGGGAGGCGGAATCAGTTCGGACGCTATGGGGATGCTCTCTGTAAGTGCATTTGAGGAGATTGAGAAAACAATTACAGATACAAGATTACAACAGGTTCTTACAGGGCACTCTCTAATCTATTCGGGAGAGAGGTCAATGACCCCTTTTTATCTGCACGCAATAACCTCAAACTCCTATCTGGAAGGGGCGTATAGATTTCGTGGCGGGGCAGACAGACTTACTGATGCAATGACAAGCCGTATACGTGAGGGGGGCGGTGTTGTGAGAACAAAGGTTAGATGCACATCTATAATCACTGATAATAAAATTGTTAAGGGGGTAAAGCTGGATAATGGAGAGGTAGTTGAGGGGAAGTACGTGATATCAACTTGTCATCCGGCCGAGACTCTCTCTCTGCTAGGGACCGATTCCGATGTGAGAAAAGTCTACCGAAACAGAATTAACTCCCTGAAAAACAGTCCCGGTCTCTTTTGTCTCTATCTGGTTATGAAACCGGGGGCCTTCCCATATTTAAACGAAAACCACTATATTTTTGGAGATGAGTCCCACGCAAATCACTCTCCTGCACCCCTTAAAAATGGTATTCTCGCCTCTTTTCAGCCACCTGTAGATGATCCCGGGTTTGCAGAGGTGGTTACTTTGGTAAGAGAGATGGAGTGGCGTGAAGTAGAGAGGTGGTCAGATACTATTGTGGAGATGAGGGGTGAGGAGTACAGAGAGTTTAAGGAGAGGGTAAGCAATGAGATGATCTCCCTTGCCGATAGCCATCTGCCTGGTCTTAAGGCGGCAATACTAAACAGCAGCAGCGCCTCTCCGCTTACGTTTCGTGACTATCTTGGGACTCCTCAAGGGAGTGCATATGGATTGATGAAGAGTTTCTCCAGCCCGCTTTCTACAATAATTCCACCTAAAACCAAGGTTCAAAATCTATATCTGGCAGGGCAAAGTCTAAATTTTCACGGAGTTATGGGAGTTACTGTTACATCGCTTTTAACCTGTTCGGCAATTCTGGGTACAAACGTACTTACAGAAGAGGCAGGAATTTCGCTGTAAATAAAGCAGAGAAAAAGAGGTATGAAAAGAGTCTTGATTAGAATTGCAAAATACCTGTTGCTGATCTTTACCGGATTTGTGACTCTTACTGTTATAACAGGGGTGATTCTCTATAAAACAGCAGAGAGATCACTTCCACAACTAGATCTGCCAGGTATAACTCCCGAGTTGGCGGAGATGGATGGGTACACCTCTTTTGGGAGCTCTACTCTAAGGAGAGGCCAGGGTGATTTGTGGGAGCTTCATCTCAGGGGCAACCCATCGGTAAGGGGTCTTGCCCTGGGGGAGTTGTGCCGGGAGATGATGTACAGACAGGAGAGCGCTTTTATTAACGAGATAAGACGAATGATACCATCTGAGAGATATCTCAGCTTTCTTAAATACATAACAATTATCTTTAATAGAAATCTCTCTGCAAATATTCCTCTGGAGTACAAGCAGGAGATCTATGCCGCCTCATTTGCCTGCAGCAGTGAGTTTGACTTTATTGGAAGTGCATACGAGAGGCAGCTAAACTACCATGCTGCTCACGATCTTGGCCATGCCATGCAGGAGTATATGCTGGTTGGATGCAGCTCTTTTGGTGTTTGGGGTGCAAAATCAGCTGACTCATCACTTCTTATTGGCAGAAATTTTGATTTTTATGTTGGCGATGAGTTTGCAAAAGAGAAGGTTGTCTCTTTTATTTACCCAGATAAGGGGTATCGTTTTGCTTCGGTAAGCTGGGCAGGAATGGTAGGAGTTCTCTCCGGCATGAACGAAAAAGGAGTTACAGTTACCCTTAACGCAGCAAAATCTCAGCCTCCAATTGCCTCAAAAACACCTATCTCCATTATAGCAAGAGAGATTCTTCAATATGCTTCCACAATAGATGAGGCATTTGAAATTGCCGCCGGGATGGAGGCTTTTGTTTCGGAGTCTATTTTGATTGGTTCGGCTAAAGATGGGGTGGCTGCCATTATTGAGAAGAGCCCGGGTGGAACAAATCTCTTTAGGGTTGATGGTGATATGATAATATCTACCAACCATTTTCAATCTAAGGAATTTTTGAATAATACTAAAAATAGAAAATCTATTGAGAGCATTGAGGGGAGTCACTCATTGTACCGGTATAAAAGGTTAGATCAGCTTATTGCAGAGAGTTCTCCTGTTACTCTTGCTGGAGCCGCAGCCACTCTTCGTGATTACAGGGGATTGGGAAACAAGGAGATAGGACTGACCAATGAGATGTCCATCAATCAGTTTATTGCCCATCATGCAGTAATATTCCAGCCGGAGAGTCTAATGATGTGGGTTAGCTCATCTGATTGGCAGCTTGGGAAGATGGTGGCATATGATCTGGGTGCTCTATTCTCTGTTCAAGAGTCAGGTGAAAAATCTCCTCTGACACCCTTAAGGGAGGAGCTTGCAATTGAAGCTGACTCTGCAGCCATTGCCGGTACTGTTCCAATTGTACGGGAGTTTAGGGAGGGAGCCATAACTATCCGGGATGCCGTTAAGGAGAAAAGAGTTATTGAAAGGGCTTTTACGGATAGATTTTTGATAGTAAATTCACAATACTATTATACTTACGAACTATTGGGCGACTACTATCTTGCAATCGGGGAGCGTGAGCTTGCTGCCAAGCATTACGGTATTGCATTAGAGTGTGATATTCCTTACCCTGCCACAAGAGAGATGATAGCCAAAAAGTTAAAATCGATAAAGAGATGAAAAGAGATCCCTTGATTCAGTTTAAGAGCGCAGAGGAGATAAAAAATTTTCAGGATGAGTCCCTTAAAGAGAGTCTTAAATATATCTCTGTAAGCTCTCCTTACTACAAAAGGTTGTTTCGGGAGGCCGGAGTTGATATCAAATCCATAAAAGGAGTTGAAGATTTGGCAAAGATTCCTACAACCTGTAAGTCGGATCTTCAGATTCATAATAAGGAGTTCTTATGTGTGCCAAGGGAGAGGGTAAGAGATTATGTAACAACATCCGGGACCCTTGGAGAGCCGGTAAATTTTATGCTCACAGAGAGCGATCTGCAGAGACTTGCATACAACGAAAAGATATCTTTCTCAACTGCAGGATGTATGCCGGGTGATGTTATTCAGCTAATGACCACTATAGATAAAAGATTCATGGCGGGTCTTGCCTATTTCTTGGGTGCCAGGGAGTTAGGGGCCGGGATAATAAGAGTGGGAAATGGCATACCGGAGCTTCAGTGGAGCTCTATCAAGAGCAACTCTCCATCTGCCTGTATTGTTGTACCCTCTTTTTTGATTAAATTGGCTGAGTTTGCAGAGAAAAACGGTATTGATTACAGCTCCTCTTCACTAAAGAGGGCGATATGTATCGGAGAGCCGCTAAGGGAGGTAGATCTCTCTCAAAATACTCTTACAAAGAAGATTATGCAAAAATGGCCCAATATTTCACTCCACTCCACCTACGCTTCTACCGAGATGCAGAGCTCATTTACAGAGTGTGAATATCTGTGTGGAGCGCATCATCAGAGCGATCTTGTTGTTATTGAGATACTTGACGAGAATGAAAACAGGGTAAAAGATGGAGAGACAGGAGAGCTTGTCATCACAACTTTGGGCGTTGAGGGGATGCCACTTGTTAGATTTAAGACCGGAGATCTCTGTATGGCCTTTTATAATCAGTGCAGATGCGGCCGCAACAGTACCCGTTTGAGTCCAATAGTTGGGAGAAAAGGTCAGATGATAAAATACAAGGGTACAACTCTTTATCCCTCTGCTCTGTATGATATTCTTGACAATATAGAGGGTGTGATTAACTATCAGGTACAAATCTATACAAACTCAATTGGCACAGATGGTATTCTAATAAAGATAGGAGCGGTTAACCCTTCGCTCTCTTTTGAGAAGATGATAACAGAGCATTTTCGTGCCAGAATACGGGTTGCTCCCGAGATTAGGTTTGAGCCGGTGGAGTTGCTTTCCAAAGCAATTCAGCCGGAGGTGAGCAGAAAGCCGCTTAAGTTTATAGATATGCGTGAATCGGTTTAGATTAATAAAAGATTATGAATAAGTTAACAATTATATTGCTCTCTCTGTTGCTCCCACTGGGGTTTATCTACGGCTCTTCGTCTAATAGTGCTGCAATAAACTCATCTGAGAAGGAGTTTTTCCAGACCCTAGCAAACCACTCAAAGAGTGTCTCTACCGTTTCGGGAAGCTTTGTACAGA
>JAUYTB010000359.1 GCA_030695305.1 Bacteroidales bacterium | reverse complement strand
CAACTGAGCCGGCAACTGCATTTGCTACCAGGGCTCTTAGGCGAACTACACTCCCCTTATCTTCTGGATGTACTCTGTTTGCAAGAAGAATTACTGCCGTTTTGGATACGGGATCAACAATAAAAGATGTACCTGTATAGCCTGTATGTCCAAAAGTTTTTCCGGGATGGAAAAGATTTCCATTATTTGACGCGTATGAAGAGTAGTTGTCCCATCCAAGCGAGCGTCCAATACTTGATAGGTCAGAAGGGACCCTTGTCATTGTCTCCGTTGTAAGTGATCCAAGCACTCTTTTGCCGTTATATTCTCCTCCGTTCATCAGTGCGGCAGCAAGTATTGCCAAATCATCTGCATTTGAAAATACCCCCGCATTTCCGGAATTTCCTCCATTAAGAAGGCGGGCAAGAGGATCGTGTACTTTACCAAGAATTACCGACCCATCTTGTAGTTTTTCTGTTGGGGCTATCATCGGATAGAGCTCCTTAGAGGGGTTGAAAGTTGAGTTCTTCATCCCTAAAACATCAAATACATATTTTTTTGTATACTCCTCTAGCTTCATCCCGGTGATATTCTGAAGGATATTCTGAAGCGTAATAAAGTTAAGGCAGCTGTACTGAAACTTTGTAGTGGGTTTAAAATCCCTCTTACAGTTTGATATATACTCCATAAGACCTTCGGGTGCAGGAGAACCATATTTTGTAACCAAATCTGCTGCAGGAGCATAAGGAGGAAGACCCGACGAGTGAGTTAAAAGGTCAACTATCCTGATATCAATTGTTCTACCTGTCTCTGGATCCTGATATCCTTTAAATCCATCAATATACATAGATACATTGTCGGTTAGTCTCATTCTCCCTTGCTCTACAAGCTGCATAATTGAGATTGCACAACCAACTGGTTTGGAAACAGATGCCAGGTCAAAAATTGTGTTTATATCCATTTTTTCTACAGTCGGATATACCCTCTTGTTACCATAACTCTTTAAGTATACCATTTTACCATCTCTTACAACCGCAAGGACAGCACCTGGTATCTCACCCTTCTCTATCGAGCTCTCTATTATTTTATCTACATTGGAGAGGCGAACTGGGTCCATACCTGCCTTTTCCGGAACAACTCTCTGGAGAGGCTGTGCCAAAACAACAGCACATGTAAAAATAGCAACAAGTGATACTAGTACTCTTTTCAATATTATCATAGTTTAGCTTTTTAATAAACAAATTCCTGTTTGTATCAAACAAAAGTAATAAAAAAAACCAAAAAAAAGGGATTGACCTTATCGGACAACCCCTTTCCCTTTTAACCCCCCGGCAATGCCGGCTTACTACCACCCGTGACAAACAGGTAGAAAATTTTGATTTAGAAACTAGTTTCGACTAACAGCCTAATCTCAATTTGGCTATTAGTCTCCAATTACTGGACTAGTCTCTTGAAGTGCTGCGACCCCCTTTGTTATCGCTACGTCCGCTTCCACCGCTTCCGCCTCTTCCACCTCTTCTGTCTCTTCTGTCGTTATTACGATCACCGCCTCTGCGAGGACGATCGTTTCCACGACCTGACTGAGGAGCAGATGAAGAAGGGCCTGCTGTTACACCCATATTAGGAGATAGATCTCTCTTACCGAATATCTCTCCATTGCAGATCCATACTTTAATGCCTATAACCCCTACCTTAGTATGAGCTTCTGCATGAGCATAGTCAATGTCTGCACGGAAAGTGTGAAGTGGAGTACGACCCTCTTTGTAGAGCTCTCTTCTTGCCATTTCGGCTCCACCCAAACGACCGCTGATAAGAACCTTGATTCCTTCTGCACCCATTCTCATTGTAGAGGCCATTGCCATCTTTATGGCACGGCGATAAGAGACACGTCCCTCAACCTGACGCGCAACATTGTTAGCTACAATATTGGCATCAATCTCAGGCCTTTTAACCTCAAAAATATTGATCTGAACCTCTTTGTTTGAGATCTTTTTCAACTCCTCTTTCAGCTTGTCTACCTCCTGACCACCTTTCCCGATTATAATACCCGGACGTGCAGTATGTATAGTTACTGTAATAAGCTTGAGTGTTCTCTCAATAACAATTCTGGAAAGGCTTGCCTTTGCAAGACGAGCATTGAGATATTCGCGAATTTTTGAATCTTCGAGAAGTTTCGCTCCATAGTCTTTTCCACCGTACCAGTTAGAGTCCCAGCCACGGATAATACCAAGTCGGTTTGATATAGGATTTGTCTTTTGTCCCATTTTATTGCTCCTCTTTTACGGTTTTACTTTTTTTGCCTAAAACAATGGTAACGTGGTTAGAACGCTTACGAATCCTAGCTGCGCGACCCTGTGGTGCGGTTCTTATACGCTTTAGAGAACGGCCCTGTCCAACCATGATAGTTTGAACACAAACATTACCGTTTTCCAACTCTTTGCGATCTGCTTCGTTTTTAGCTTCCCAGTTGGCAATTGCCGAACGAAGTAACTTCTCTAAACGAATTGATGCCTCCTTTTTGGTATACTTTAATATATCCAAAGCGCGGTTTACCTCTACCCCTCTTACGAGATCTACAACTAGTCTCATCTTTCTAGGAGAGGTAGGAACATCATTCAGCTGTGCTATAGCTGTCTGTTTCTTTATTTCTTTAAGCCTTTCGGCTGATTCTCTTTTTCGAGCTCCCATTATTGTGAATTTCTTTTACTCATTAATATTAATTAACGATTACCCGAGTGACCTTTAAAGGTACGAGTAGGTGCAAACTCACCAAGCTTGTGCCCTACCATATTCTCGGTTACATACACAGGAATAAACTTGTTCCCATTGTGAACTGCAATGGTGTGGCCTACGAAGCCAGGTGATATCATGCTGGCTCTTGACCAGGTCTTGATGACCTCCTTCTTGCCAGCCTCATTCATTGCAAGAACTCTATTTTCGAGACTTGCCTGTATGTATGGTCCTTTTTTCAGTGAACGACTCATAATTCTCTTTTCAGTTTAATCCGTTATTTTTTCCTTCTTTCAATTATGAACTTCTTGGTTGTCTTTTTTGGGTTACGTGTTTTGTAACCTTTAGCAAGCAAGCCTTTTCTAGAACGAGGGTGACCTCCGGAAGCACGTCCTTCACCACCACCCATCGGGTGATCTACAGGGTTCATCGCTACACCGCGAACACGAGGTCTGCGGCCAAACCAGCGATTTCTTCCCGCTTTTCCGAACGATTCAAGATTGTGATCCGAATTAGATACAGTACCAACTGTGGCACGACAGGTAACAAGAACCATTCTTATCTCACTTGACGGGAGTTTAAGAATTGCATGTTTACCCTCTCTTGCCGTAAGCTGTGCATATGTTCCGGCACTGCGGGCCATTGCGGCTCCCTGTCCCGGGCGCAGCTCAATGTTATGTACCAATGTACCTAATGGAATCTCTGAAAGAGGCAGAGTGTTCCCTATCTCGGGGGCAACTCCGGGTCCTGATGAAATCACCTGACCCACTTTAATTCCGTTAGGAGCAATTATATAGCGCTTTTCTCCGTCTGTATATACAACCAGAGCAATACGGGCACTTCTGTTAGGATCGTACTCAATGGTCTTAATTGTAGCAGTGTAATTATCCTTATCTCTTAGAAAGTCAATTACACGATACATTCTCTTGTGACCACCTCCGATATAACGCATTGTCATCTTACCTCTATCGTTCCTACCTCCGGATTTTTTCAAAGGCGCTAAAAGCGACTTCTCCGGTATATCACAGGTAATCTCAGTAAATGCGCTTATTGCCTTATGTCTTGTACCGGGTGTTACCGGTTTGAATTTACGTATTGCCATGGACTTAAATATTACTGTAGAAATCAATCTTATCTTCAC
>JAUYTB010000356.1 GCA_030695305.1 Bacteroidales bacterium | reverse complement strand
CCTCCACCTCCAGCTTAATACTAAGATGACCCTCTTTAGCCCCTCTTAGAAGGGCCAGAACTCTGTGAGAGGGCATATTGGATATGTTACCGGTAAAATCAAAATAGTTTTTGAATTTACTTGACTCCTCCTCCTCGGATTGTAGTCCCCTCTGCTGCTTTGAGACAATCTTTGCATATCTGTTATACTGCAAACGGAGAGACTCACGGATAACAGGGAGCTCACTTATTCTCTCCGCAATAATATCTCTTGCACCCTGTAGGGCATCCAGAGAAGATGGTACACTTTCATTTATAAAGCCCTCGGCTAAAAGATCGCAATCTTCAACAGACATAGTCATTATTTTGTCTGCAAGAGGTTCCAGTCCTCTCTCTTTGGCGATTCCCGCCTTTGTTCTGCGTTTAGGTCTAAATGGCAGATAGATATCTTCCAATCTATTAGGATCGATACAGCTCTCAATGGCGGATTTAAGCTCCGGAGTTAACTTCTCCTGCTCCTCAATACTTTTGAGAATTGCAATTTTTCTTTTATTAAGTTCGTCAAATCTGTTTACAAGAAATTTAATTTCGGTAATCTGGACCTCGTCAAGGCCACCGGTTCTCTCTTTTCTGTATCTGGAAATAAAGGGGATAGTTGCCCCCTCTTCAAACATCTCGATACAGTGTTCAACTTGCCATACAGCAACAGATATAGTTTTGCAGATATGGTCCAGGTAGATTTTATTCATGTGATACTTGTTGTAATTGATCTCTGTAAGCAGAGAAGATTTTTGATTTGGAGACAAATCCCATGTAGATTCCCTCTTCGTTTACTACAGGAAGATTCCATGCGCCGCACTTTTCAAATTTTTTCATAACAGCCTCCATCTTATCACTGCTTAAAACAATATCAGGTGGCTCCTTCATAAGACGGGTTACCTCTGTTTTTTCATATAACTCTCTAATAAACATTATCTCTCTAAGGTCGTCAAGTAAAATGATCCCACACAGAAGCCCTTTTTCATTAACAACAGGAAAAATATTCCTCTTTGAATTGGCGATAATTTTTACAAGGTGAGATAGATTTGACTCCGGAGGAACAGATGCAAAATCTGTTTCGATAAGATCTTTTGTTTTAAGAAGGGTTAGAACTGCCTTATCACTATCATGTGTTAGCAGCTCTCCATCCTTTGCAATACGTTTTGTATAAATAGAGTATGGCTCAAATGATCGAATTGTAATAAAAGAGACTATAGATGTAATTATAAGCGGCATAAGGAGAACATATCCACCTGTAATCTCCGCTATAAGAAATATTGCAGTCAGAGGTGCCTGCATTACGCCTGCCATTAGACCCGCCATTCCAACAAGGGCAAAATTTGCCTCAGGCAATTGATAAAAACCAATAAGATTTATAAAACGACTCACTACAAAGCCGGTAATACCTCCAATAAAGAGTGTAGGACCAAAGGTACCTCCCACTCCCCCTCCTGCATTGGTAAAAGACATTGCAAATACCTTAAAAAAAATTACGGCAGCAAAAAAGATAAGTACAAACCACTCATTTTTAAGTAAATCTCCAAACAGACTTGGTCCAATCGCACTCTTTGCATCACTGTTAAGCAGGGCTGTTAAAGATTCATAACCCTCACCATATAGCGGAGGAAAGATAAAAATCAGTAATCCTATTGAGATTGCAGAAAATGCCCATCGTTTATAAGGATTAAGTATATCTTTTACTTTTCCCTCAACAAAAAGGGTGGTTCGTGTAAAGTATAGAGAGATAAAACCGCAAACCACTCCCAGAAGAATATAGTATGGGATGTTTCCAATATAAAAACTCTCTATTGTGTTGCTGAAAACAACTGAGTCTCCAAGAAAGAGAAAAGATACAGTTGCTGCAGTAACTGCCGAAACAAGCAGCGGCAGCATAGATGTCATTGAGATATTGAAAAGGAGGATCTCCAGAGTGAAGAGAATACCTGCAAGTGGCGCCTTGAAGATACCTGCCACAGCACCCGCAGCTCCACATCCAAGCAGAATGGTCATATGTTTATATGATAATCCTAAAACTCTGGCTATATTGGAGCCAATTGCCGCACCGGTATAGACAATTGGCGCCTCGGCCCCGACAGAGCCTCCAAACCCAATTGTAACCGAACTGGCGGCCACAGATGACCATGTATTATGAGATTTGATTTTGGAATCGTTCTTTGATATTGCAATCAGAACCTTGGTGACACCGTGTCCTATATTATCTTTAATTACATACCTGACAAGTAGAAAGGCAATAAGCATACCTATTCCGGGGTATATCAGATACAAGGAGCTCTCTGCAGTTGTATCAAACCAACCTCTTAAAATCCAGGAAAAAAGATGTATCAGATGCTTTAAAGTAATTGCTGCAAGCCCGCTCAAGAGCCCTGTTATAAAGGCAAGCAGGAGTAGCATTCTACTCTCAGGCAGCTTTAAAAGCAATCTAACAAATCCTTTTAGTAATCTATCCATTGAAATTCTCCACCCACGAAATTACAAAAAAAGCTGAATAAATATTCAGCTTAACTCCTAATTGACAATTATTCTTTAATCGTCAGACTCTTCCTCCTCAGTAAACGAAGAAGAGGAGTCATCATCTGGAAATTCATCCGGATCACTTCCATCATCATCACCCCCGCCTCCAAAGAGTCCTCTCTCCAGATCTTCATAATCGTCTATCTTCACATCCACCTTAACCAGATATATCGCATCGGGAACTTCAAGAGAGATTGCATAGAAAAAAGATCCGTCCGGTTTCTCTACCTTAAAAACCTCTCCCATATAATCTGCATATCCACGTGGATACTTCTCTTTAAAAGCGGATAAAAGATCCGGACTCAAATTTACATAACTGATAACTGCACGTCTCTTTGCAGCTCTCTCAGGTGGTGTCTCTTTTCCTTTTGGCTTATTACTCATCTTCTCCATATATAATTTTCTGCTATTCAAATTGGGCTGCAAGTATAATGCAATTTTTTCTAAAAAAAACCTCTTTTTTCAGAATTTGTTGAAAAAAAATGATTTTTGCTTTCTCTTTTTTTCCCGATCTTTTTCTATAAATATTTTTTTCATGGTTTTAGGATCAATTCCGGAGTAGAATGCAACTGAAGAACGGGTCATTGGAGTAGGAGTAAAATCCTGAACCTGTTCTAGTTGTATATTTCTTAGCGCCGGATTTGAAGCTAATAAACGCATATCATCCATTGTACATCCCGGATGTGAAGATATAAAATATGGTATTAACTGATACCTTTTATCTCCATTTTTATTGATTCTGTCAAACTCATCTTTTAAAAATAGAAAAGATGAAAAAGATGGTTTCCCCATTACTTTAAGAACATGCTCCTCTGTATGTTCTGGTGCGACTTTTAATCTTCCTGATGTATGATTGATAATCAACTCCTTAAGGTACTCCTTTCCATCTTTATCTATATAATATTTGTCATTCATAAAGAGATCATATCTTACACCGCTTGATACAAAACACTTTTTAATCCCTTTGATACCGGCTGCATCTTTGTAAAGCTCAAGAAGAGGTCTATGTGAGTTGTTAAGGTTTTTACACAGAGTGGGGTAAATGCAACTATCTCTTTTACATTTTTTACATTGCTCAAGATCTTTTCCCTTCATACCATACATGTTGGCAGTTGGTCCTCCAATGTCAGAAACATAACCTTTGAAATCACTCTCTTCTGATACTCTGGTAAGCTCCCTGAGTATCGATTCAGGTGACCTGGAGTGAACAAATTTACCTTGATGTGCAGATATTGTACAAAAACTGCAAGAACCAAAACATCCCCTATGAGTGTTTACAGAGAATTTAATCATCTCTAAAGCAGGTATATGCTTATCTTTATAGCGATAATGTGCTCTTCTCATATAGGGCAAATCATAGTATAGATCAATACTACCATCATCAGGAGTCTCAAAAGGGGGGTTAACATGAACATACCGTCCCATGCAGGGTTCTATTATATGATAAGGAGAGTAATTATTTGATTCTCTTTCAATTATATTAAAATTCTCTGCAAAAGCCCTCTTATCTTTTAAAGTTTCTTCAAAAGATTTGAGGATTTGTGTATTAGGATTATTAGAGATGGCAGAATCGGATATAAAAGCAGTTTGAGGAATATTGCGTATATCTTCTACTCCTCCACCTCTTTCAATGGTCTCGGCAACCATTTTAACAGCTCTCTCTCCCATTCCATAAATAAGTATGTCAGCTCCTGATTCAAAAAGAACTGATGGCATAAGTTTATCTTCCCAGTAGTCATAGTGAGCTAAACGCCTGAGAGATGCCTCGACACCTCCAATCACTAACAATGTATCGGGATAGAGCTCTTTAATAATCTTTGAATATACTGTAACTGCATAATCGGGACGCTGACCGGCCTTACCGTCCGGGGTATAGGCATCATTACTTCGCAATCTTTTTGCTGCGGTGTAGTGATTTACCATTGAGTCCATAACTCCGGAATTAACGCCAAAAAAAAGACGGGGTTTGCCAAGCTTCTTAAAGTCTCTCAGATCATCCCTCCAGTTTGGTTGCGGTACAATAGCCACTCTGTAACCAAGACTCTCCAGATAGCGGCCAATGACAGCTGTGCCAAAAGATGGATGGTCTACGTAGGCGTCTCCTGTAAAGAGTATAACGTCTATGTAGTCCCATCCCAACAAATCAATCTCCTTTTTTGATGTTGGTAAAAAACCTCTGTTTTGTAAACTCATTTTACATTCTTTCCGGCAAAGAGATTCCAAGTATTCCCATGGCTTTTCTTAAAACCGCAGAGATTGTATCAATCAAGACAAGTCTTTGGCTCTTTACTGATATATCCTCCTCTTTTAGGATTGATACTTCATGGTAATATTGGTTAAACTCTTTTGCAAGCTCATATGCATAATTTGCAATAATAGCCGGTGAGTGCTCTCTTCCGGCCTCTCTGATTCTTTCCGGGAATAGATTAAGCAGTTTTACAATCTCAATCTCTTTTTTGTTAAGAGGTGCTCCGGTAATCTGCTGCGTTAAGTTCTGTTCCAATGCTTTTCTTATAATTGAACGAATTCGGGTGTGAGTATACTGTATAAAAGGACCGGTATTCCCATTAAAATCTATTGACTCTTTTGGATCAAAAAGCATGGTCTTCTTTGGATCTACCTTGATAATAAAGTACTTAAGCGCACCCAATCCAAGCATGGCATATAGCTCCTCCTTTTCATGATTCTCCATGTTTTCAAGTTTACCCAGAGCCATCGATGTCTCTCTTGCTGTTGAAATCATATTTTCTATCAGATCATCTGCATCCACAACAGTACCCTCTCTTGATTTCATCTTTCCCTCCGGTAGCTCAACCATCCCGTATGAGAGGTGATAAATTGAATCAAACCATTCAAATCCAAGTTTTTTCAACAAAAACCTAAGTACCTGGAAATGGTAATTCTGCTCATTACCAACAACATATATATGCTTATCGAAGCTATACTCCTCAAATCGCTGATGAGCAGTTCCAAGATCCTGAGTCATATATACCGAGGTACCGTCAGATCTTAAAAGGAGTTTCTCATCCAGTCCGTCTGAGGTAAGGTCGCACCATACAGAACCATCCTCTTTTTTATAAAAGACTCCTTTATCAAGACCCTCACTAACAAGCTTTTTACCAAGCAAATACGTTTGAGACTCATAATAGATCTTATCAAACGATACCCCCATCCGGTTGTAGGTAATATCAAATCCTTCGTAAACCCATCCATTCATGGTTCTCCAAAGATCAACAACACCTTTGTCTCCTCTTTCCCATTTAACAAGCATCTCCTGAGCCTCTTTCATAAGGGGAGCGTTTTTTTCGGCCTCCTCTTCGCTCAATCCACTCGTTATTAGTGAGCTAATCTGCTCTTTTAGGGCTGAGTTAAATTTAACATAGTATTTACCTACTAGATGGTCTCCCTTTATTCCTGAGCTCTCCGGGGTCTCTCCCTCCCCATATTTCTCCCATGCAATCATAGATTTGCAAATATGTATACCTCTGTCGTTAACAAGGTTAACTTTAACAACATTGTGTCCGTTTGCCTCAAGCAGCTTTGCAACAGACCATCCCAGAAGATTGTTACGTATATGGCCTAGATGTAGTGGTTTATTTGTATTTGGAGAGGAGTACTCAACCACTACTCTCTTACCGGAACTCTCCTGTTGTCCCCAATCCGGTGTATCTGATATCTTATTAAAAACACTCATCCAGTAGCTACCGGAGAGTTTAATGTTTAGGAAACCCTTTACAATATTATAACTCTCAATCTCCGGACAGCGGGGAGTGATAAACTTACCAATCTCCTCTCCTGTTTGCTCCGGAGATTTTTTTGATATCTTTAAAAGTGGAAACATAACTGCTGTTATATCACCTTCAAACTCTTTTCTTGTTGCCTGAGTCTGGAAATAACTATCCTCCGGACACTGCCCGTAGAGAGACTCTACCGCCTCCTTTACCCTCTGAGTGATTAACTGTTCTGGATTCATAAATTTTCTATTTTGCAAAATATTTTTTCATCTCTCTCTTTACTTTTGGAGAGAGAATCAGTAACGTTATCATTGTAGGGATTGCCATTAATGCGTAGGCGCTGTCAATAACTCCCACAACAACATCAAGCGATATAACGGCACCCGTAATTAGCATTAAAAGAAAGAAGTAGTTATAGTAATGTGCGTACTTAGCTCCAAAGAGAAAATTTGTGCATTTTACCCCATAATATGAGTAGGAAAACATTGTAGAGAATGCAAATATTACTACCATTCCCATTAGGAGAATGTGGCCAAGCCCCGGAATTGATGCCTCAAATGAGTTTAACGCAATCTCAATTCCTCTTATTTGTGTAACTTCATAATTACCGTTAATAAGGATTGCAAGTGCAGTTAAGGTACAGATGAGTCCAGAGTCGATAGATGGACCAATCATTGCAACAAGACCCTCTCTTACCGGCTCACTGTTCCTTGAAGCTCCATGCATCATTGATGCAGTACCTACACCTGCCTCATTGACAAATGCCGCTCTCCTTGCGCCTATTACAATTGCAGTACCGGCTAATCCTCCTGCCCCCGCTTCCAGGTCAAAGGCATTACCAAATATTGATGCAAAAACACCGGGAACTTCCGGAAGATTTGTGAGCACAATGTATGCAACAAGAATAAAGTAAAGAGCAACCATAGCAGGGACAACTCTTGCTGAAACCTTTGATATTCTTTTAATCCCTCCAAGAACCACAATTGATACTAGAAGGCAGATAACTACGCCTATTATAAATCTTAAAAGGAAGGTATTCTCTATACCGGCCGGAGTTGTAACGACAGTTGTGATAGCTTCGGTAAGCTGATTTGCCTGCATCAGACACAAGGTACCAATAAGACCAAATACAGAGAAGAAAATAGCGACCGGTTTCCATTTAGGACCAAAAGCTTGCGTAATCATATACATCGGTCCACCCTGAATCTCACCTGCTGAATCTTTTCCTTTATACATTATTGTAAGTGTTCCCTCAAAAAACTTTGTTGCCATCCCCACGATTGCACTCACCCACATCCAGAATATTGCTCCGGGCCCACCCATTGTCAGTGCCACAGCTACACCGGAGATATTACCCATCCCAACAGTAGCTGCAATTGCACTGGTAAGTGCTTCGAAGGAGCTTATCTGACCAGGCACATCCTTCTCCTTAGTCTTAAGGGATTTGAGCGCTCTGATATAGTATCTGAACGGTACAAATTCGGAATAAATCAGAAAGTAGAGTCCACCTCCTATTAAAAGTAAAAATAGGGGCATCCCCCAGATCCAGTTACTGAAAGCAACAATTGAGCTCCCAATGGCTTCCCAGAATTTTATCATGGTATAGTCAGGTATAGTTTATAATTGCAGCAAAGATAATATTTACTTTTTAGGAAGCTTCTTCATCTTTGGCCAATCCTAGCTTTTTAGCAACAAAATTGACTGTTGTTCCCTGAACAATTAATGAGACCAGAGTAATAAAGAAGACAATATTAAAGATATGGTTTGCATGCGGTATTCCGGCAATTAGAGGATAGGTAGCAAAGACAATCGGCACAGCTCCTCTTAATCCTACCCAGGAGAAAAAGTGTTTTGTATTAACGCTTAAATCTTTAAAAGGAACCATCGAAATAAATACAGAAAATGGTCTGGAGATAATAATCATAGAGAAAGCAATTATAAGACCAAGTCCGGCTACATCATATTGAATAAGATCTGTTGGGTTAACTAGAAGACCCAAAGTAAGGAAGAGAATAAGCTGCGCTAACCATGCTATTCCGTCAAAGAAAGTATATGCAGTTGAATCACACTGAATTTTACTGTTACCTATTGTAAGACCCGCAATATAGACTGCAAGAAAGCCATTACCATAAATAAGGTCGGTAAAAGAGTATGTAAAAAAGAGAGCTGCTAAAAGAAGAATATGGTAAAGAGATTTACTCTCTAAATGCAACTTGCTTATAATATATAAAACAGCCTTTGCAATAAAATACCCGCACAATGCACCTATTCCAAACTGAGTAATCAAACTTATAAAAAACGATACTACCCCTACATCTCCGAATTTTATCATCTTGATAAATATCAGAGTAAGCATAAATGCCATAGGATCATTACTTCCACTCTCTAATTCAAGAAGAGGGCGAATATTATTTTTTAGAGAAATACCCTTAGATCGCAGAATTGAAAAAACGGAAGCTGAGTCGGTTGATGAAATAATTGACGCAAGCAGCATGGACTCCGGAAGAGAAAAGGAGACGAACCTGGAAAAAACCTGAGTAGTGAAATAGATAATAAAACCTGTAAAGAGAGTTGTAAGCATCACTCCTAGTGTTGAAAGAACAAGACCTTTTGCCAAAACCGGCTTAATCTCCGAAACATTTGTATCCATACCTCCGGAGAAAAGAATTATACTCAATGATGCTATCCCAATAAACTGAGCAATATAGGGGCTGTTAAACTCAATCCCGAGTCCGTCACTTCCAAAGAACATCCCTACAGAGAGAAAGAGAAGCAGGACAGGAACTCCAAACCGATACCCGGCTCTGCCGGCAAGAATACTAATAAACAGAAGTACAGAACCTAAAAGCAGTATATTTTCTGTTGTGATATTCATATTACTCCCTATGCAAAATTATGATAATTACAAAAATACAAAAAAAGAGGCCGACAAAAAAGTATTTATCGACCTCTGTTAAGATTTTAATGTTGACCTATTTTAAGCCCCTGTTTTTGAGCAATGCATCAATCCCAGGTTCATTTCCACGGAAATTCACATAAAGCGTCATGGCCTCGTCCTGTCCGGCTCTGGCAAGAATCTCTTTGCGGAATTTAGAGGCAACCTCTCTGTTAAAGATATCACCGGTCTCTACAAATGCTTGGTATGCGTCGCTATCCAAAACCTCTGCCCATATATATGAGTAGTATCCGGCAGTATACCCACCACCAAAAGTGTGATTGAAGTATGTTGCTTTGTGTCTTGGTGGAATCTGAGGTATAAATCCTCTTTTAGATAATGCATCTGCTTCGAACTTAATTACATCAATATTCTCAGGAATCGCTTTCAAAATATGGAAATCCATATCAACAAACGAAGAGGCAAGATACTCCGTAGTAGCAAAACCTTGTCCGTACTTACCTGCCTTCTCCATCTTATCTATAAGTTCTTGAGGAATAACCTCTCCGGTCTCATAATGTTTTGCATATACCTTTAACACCTCCGGTTCAAATGCCCAATGCTCCATAATTTGTGAAGGAAGCTCAACAAAGTCTCTTGTCATTCCACCTACACCATAGTAGCGTACATCTTTAAGAAGACTAGCCAAAGCGTGTCCAAACTCATGGAAGAATGTCTCAACTTCATCTGTACTCAACAGTGCAGGTTTGTCTCCCACAGGTCTGGTAAAGTTACCAACTATAGTTACAAGAGGGGCAACTCTGTTTCCATCCTTGTATACCTGAGAGCGGAAACCGCCACACCACGCTCCCCCCCTTTTTGCACCGGGACGTGCAAACATATCCATAAAGAGAATACCTAAATGGGTTCCATCTTCATCTTTGCACTCAAAGGCTGTTGCTTCCGGATGAGGTAGCGGAACATTTTGAATCTGATTAAATGTTATTCCAAATAGTTTTTCTGAAACATAAAAAATTCCGTCTCTTACATTATCTATCATGAAATATGGACGTAGCTGATCGTCGCTAAGATCAAACTTGCTAGCCATAGCCTTCTCAAAGTAGAATCTCCAGTCATATGCCTCAAGTTTATCGATATTATCTCCATTTGCTTTTACAATGGTATACATATCTGCAAGTTCACGTTTTGCAGATACTAAAGCCGGCTTCAAAAGCTGATCCAGAAGGTTATAAACGGCCGCAGGTGTTTTTGCCATTCTGCTCTCTAACTGATAGTCTGCAAAATTTTCAAAACCCAGAATCTGAGCTCTCTTGAGGCGAAGCTTTAGAAGCTCCGATATAACCTCTTTATTGTCGTACTCATTGTTATTGTTACATCTGTTTAAATAGGCAGTTAGAATCTCTCTTCTCAACTCTCTCTTCTCTGATTGCTGTAAGAACGGAATCACACTTGGATTATCCAGTCCAAATACCCACTTACCTGCATTCAATGAATCTTTATTGCCTCTGTTTGCTGCTGCAATTTTTAAAGACTCCGAAAGACCGGCCAGATCCTCCTCATTTTCAATTACCAGTTTATAATTATCGGTATCTGCAAGTAGATTTTGACCAAATGCCAGCTGAAGGGCAGATATTCTTGCATTAATAGCTTTAAGCTCCTCTTTTTTATCTTCTGCCAACTCTGCGCCACTACGTACGAAACCTTTATACATCTCTGTAAGAAGTCTCATCTGCTCTGCATCAAGACCAGCTTTCTCTCTTGAATCATAAACAATCTTGATTCTGTTAAAGAGTCCCGGATTAAGACTAATCTCGTTATAGTGCTTGCTTGTAAGAGGAGAGAGCTCCTTAGCAAGGGCAAGAACATCCGGAGAGGCATTAACCGAATTCAAACTTGAAAATACAGGTGCAATTTTTGAAAGTAAAGCCCCAGAGTTGTCGTAAGCAACAATAGTGTTCTCAAATGTCGGATCTTCCGGATTATTTACTATTGACTCTATCTCTGCCTTGTGTTGT
>JAUYTB010000351.1 GCA_030695305.1 Bacteroidales bacterium | reverse complement strand
ACCTTGCCAAAATGCTCAGCAATGAATATCACGATCTTACTCTGATAGACAATGATGAGTCAAGATTAAACAGAGTATCTGAAAGCTCTGATGTTATTACTGTGTTTGGCTCTCCCACATCTATAAAAACTCTGGCTTATGCAGGTGCAGCTAAGGCAGATCTCTTTATTGCTGTAAGCCCTTCTCAGGAACAGGATGTTAACCTTATTAGTGCTCTGCTTGCAAAAAAAATGGGCAGCAGTAAGGTTACAGCCCGCATCAACAATGACGAGTATCTGCAAAACGAGAACAAACTGCTCTTTACAGAGATGGGAATTGATCTTCTCTTCTATCCGGAAAAGATAGCATCCCATGAGATTATTGATCTTCTTAAGCAGACCGGGACATCAGAATTTATGGATTTTTCAGGGGGGAAGCTTCAGCTTATTGTTTTTCGGTTAGATGACGGAGCCCCTCTAATAGATAAAACTCTTGCAGATTACACTGTTGTAGGAGAGCCACAATATAGGGCTGTTGCTATTGCACGAGAAGGGAAGACAATTATACCAAGGAGCTCAACCCGGTTTATGATGCACGACCTTGTATTTGTTATTTCTAAAAGAACAGGAGTGCAAGAGGTTATGAGTTTATCCGGCAAAAACAACATCGACGTCAAAAGGTTGATGATTGTAGGAGGTGGAAGGATTGGAGAGATGGTTGCCAAAAAATTAGAGGGTAGTGTAGACTACATTAAGCTTATTGAGAGGAAGAGAGAGAGATGTGATGTGTTGAATGAGAGGCTTGGAAAGACTTTGGTTATAAACGGAGATGCCAGAAATACCGATCTTTTAATTGAGGAGGATGTTAATGATTTTGATGCGTTTGTAGCAGTAACTAGTAGTTCTGAGACAAATATTCTCTCTTGTGTAATGGCAAAAAAGATGGGTGTTGCCAAAACAATTGCGGAGGTAGAGAATATAGACTACATCAAACTTGCAGAGGGCATGGGTGTAGATGCTGTTATCAACAAGAAGCTAATAACGGCAAGCCGTATTTTCCGCTTTACTCTCTCGAATAAAGTTCAGTCAATAAAGTGTCTCAATGGCTCCGATGCAGAGATTCTTGAATTTATAGTCAATCCAAACAGCTCTATTACAAAAGAGAAGATACGTAATCTCGGATTTCCCAAAGAGGCAATTATCGGAGGTATTATCAGGGGTAATAACAGCTTTATTGCTCTCGGAGATACAGAGATTAAACCGTACGACCGGGTGGTTGTATTTGCACTGCCATCTGCACTCAAAAAGGTGAATAAGTTCTTCGCCTGAAACAATTTTTGAGTCAATTCAATAACAGTTTCTGAGTCAATTTCTAAAACAATTTCTAAAACAGTTTCTGAGTCAATTTCTAAAAAATAATAACGCTTTGTTATCTAGCTTTTTCTTATAATTATTAAGAAAACATAGCTTATTTCATTTCAATTTATTACCTTTGCCAAACTTTTTAAAAATAGATTGTTATGGAGAGAGTTCGTTTTAAGAGAAGTGGTAAAACACGTACAGAGCATGATTTATTAGGCAATAAAGAGGTCCCGGTGGAGGCTCTGTTTGGAATTCAGACGTTAAGATGTATAGAAAATTTTGATATCAGCAGAGATTATCTTTCGGAGTATCCGGAGTTCACAAAGGCATTAGGGATAGTTAAGTTAGGGGCAGTTTTAGCAAATCACGAACTTGGCCTTATAAGCGACGAAATTAAAGATGCAATTTCGGCTGCATGCAAAGAGCTGATGGAGGGTATGCACACCGAGCATTTCCCTATTGATATGGTTCAAGGTGGCGCAGGAACCAGCACCAATATGAATGCAAATGAGGTTATTGCAAACAGGGCTTTAGAGATTATGGGAAGAGAGAGGGGCGAATACAAATACTGCTCTCCCAATGATCATGTAAATATGGCTCAATCTACAAATGATGCATACCCTACAGCTATGCATATTGGTCTATATCTCACCCATTTTCATGTAAGGGAGGCTTTACAGAATATCATGAACTCTTTTGAGGCAAAAGAGAAGGAGTTTGCCAGTATAATAAAGATGGGTCGTACACAGCTTCAAGATGCAGTACCAATGACTCTTGGACAGAGTTTTGGAGCATATAAGTTTGCAATGAAGCATGAATTAAGTCGCCTGGAAAAGGCCGCTAAGGAGCTTCTTTTCATAAATATGGGGGCAACGGCGATTGGAACCGGTATCACTTCGGAGCCGGGGTATGCAGAGGCCTGCATAAAACATATTCGTGAAATAACCGGCTGGGATATAAGATTGGCAGAAGATCTTGTTGAAGCAACTCATGATACCTCAAGTATGGTGTTCTATGCATCTGCTCTTAAGATGATAGCTATCAGACTATCTAAAATATGTAATGACCTTAGGCTTCTATCTTCGGGACCCCGTACAGGGCTTGCAGAGATTAGTCTCCCCCCAAAACAGCCGGGCTCATCAATTATGCCCGGAAAGGTTAACCCGGTAATTCCTGAGGTTGTAAATCAAGTCTGTTTTAAAGTTATTGCCAACGAGATGGCGGTATCTCTAGCTTCCGAAGCGGCTCAACTGGAACTCAATGTTATGGAACCTGTAATGGTTCATAGTATTGTAGAGTCCAGTGACTGGCTTATACGTGCATTGGACACACTAAGACTTGAATGTATAGATGGGATCAAAGCAAATCCGGACCATTGCCGTCATATGGTAGAGCACTCAATTGGTATCGTTACTGCTCTTAAGCCATATATTGGATACGATAAGAGCTCAGAGATTGCACAAGAGGCGCTCAAGAGTGGAGGAAGTGTATATAAACTTGTTATGGACAGGGGTCTCCTTACTAAAGAGCAGCTTGACACTATCCTTGATCCTAAACACATGGTTAAACCGGTTAAAATTATTTTTTAACACTACTACCTTGCCCAATCTTCGTACGCGTACAAGTTAGCTCAGAGTTTGTTGTTCTTAAATTCAAAATAAATTGACATCTTAAAAACAACCTCACACGGCTGATTATGTTTGAACGCAGGGGTCCAGTCCGGAGAGAGCTTAACTACCCTTATAGCCTCTTCGGACATTAACTTGTGAGGAGTCCTTAATACTTTTACATCTTTCACTTTACCATTTGTACCGATCCTAATATCGAGTACTACCTCCCCATGTACATTTCTATCTATGCATTCCCGGGGATACTCCAATCTTTCGGAAACCCAAATTGGGAAAGCATTTTCACTCAACCCAAGAAATGTGGGTTTAATATTTGCATGATGGTGATGTTCGAGAACAGAACCGTCCTCATTCCAGAATTGACTCTCTAATATATTACCCTCTTCCATTTTGTATCTGGCAGATACCTGACCATTAGGAAAATATATATCACAAACTCCATCCTCTTTACCATCACGGTAATCTGTTTTTTTAAAGAGACTCTTTCCATTTTTCCAAGTTCTGTAACTACCATCAGGCTTTGAATTCTTATAAAACATATGCTTTACAGTATCTCCCGAATCATTATAGAGAGTGTACTCCCCATTGGAAAAATCCTCTGTTCTGTAGATGGCATATCCATCCTGTAACTCATTATTTGTCTTAATTCTTACTCTGTGATTATTTTCACCTGATTCATCTTTCTCGACAATATACATTGCTTTTCGTGAAGAGCATTTTTTCCAGTTTTCATCAAAAAATTGCTGAGCATAAATAGAGCTGCATAGTAAAAGCAGTAAGCTAAGGAGTGAATATCTCATCATATTGCCATCAAATTAAGTTATTAAAAATCTATCATTCACAAAAATACAATAACTTTGCCAGAGTTTGAGATAACTAATTAATATGCTGACATATAAAAATGCCAATTTTCCAAAGTTGGAAAACTGCAATTTATATCTATCTAATTAATTAACAGATACATCAAACTCTGCCAAAGCGCCTCCCCACGGGCTGTAAATAAACCCTTAGCACAAGAAGGGCAAACTCAGCCGTCGGTAATTAATTACCCCAGCAAATCTTACAGCAGGAACGCCAATCTCCCCACGGGCTGTAAATAAACCCTTAGCA
>JAUYTB010000343.1 GCA_030695305.1 Bacteroidales bacterium | reverse complement strand
TGAACCAATTGAAGGTGCTTCTGACGTAATTGTTGAAAAAACTGCAGGATTGCCCGAAATGAACATCAGTTATAACAGAACAAAACTTGCGTTGTACGGGCTGAATATTGATGATGTTAACAAAGCCGTTTCCATGGCATTTGCAGGTCTTAAGGCAGGAGAAATATTTGAAGGAGAAAAACGCTTCGATTTGGTATTAAGATATGAAAAAGAGTATCGAAATAAAATTGAGCACCTTCGCAATATGTATGTTCCTTCACCAATGGGAGGTCAGGTGCCTTTGAGCGAGCTTGCAGATGTGACCTATTCAAAAGGACCTGCTAAAATTTCCAGAGATAATACGCATCGGCGTGTCGTTGTAGGCGTTAATGTGCGTGGCCGTGATCTTGAATCTGTGGTAAAAGATGTGCAAAAGTTGATTCGTGACAACATGGATCTTCCAGCAGGATACACAATAGAATTTGGAGGACAGTTTGCGAATCTTCGCCGTGCCCGTGCGCGACTTATGATCGCAGTGCCAATTGCTTTATTACTTATATTTACATTGCTGCACCTTGCGTTTGGATCGTTGCGCGAAGCATTTATGGTTTATACTGCAATCCCGTTATCTGCTGTAGGTGGTATCTGGCTGCTTTGGTTACGTGATTTGCCTTTTAGTATTTCAGCAGGAGTAGGTTTTATTGCCTTGTTTGGTATTGCAGTACTTAATGGTATCGTTTTAATAGAGCATTTCAAAGAGCTCCGAAAACAAGGTGTTGAGGATATCCGTGAATTGATTATCCGGGGAACAAGCGAGCGCTTGAGACCTGTCCTGCTAACTGCCTCAGCTGCTGCTATGGGTTTTTTACCAATGGCTGTATCTACATCAGCGGGTGCTGAAGTACAACGACCACTTGCAACAGTAGTTGTTGGTGGTTTAATTACCGCCACCCTACTGACAATGATTGTATTACCCGTCTTGTTTTGTCTTTTTGAAACCAAAAAACCACGCCGTAGAAAACGCCGTCTAACGAAACCAGCCACCATGATTATTGCTGTTATACTTCTTCTAGGAATATTCCCAGCTCAATCACAAAACCTTAATTTAGAAGAAGCTATTAATAAAGCTATCGAAAACAACGCAGGGTTGAAAGCTGCAGCATTAGAACTTAGAAGTTCACAACAAGATGTAAATGCTGCTTTTAATCCTGATAAGACAGTGATTTACTATAACTTTGATCAGAATAATATTGCAGAAAATAATATGCCTCTGAAAGTATGGGGTGTTCAGCAATCATTAAGTTTCCCGGGTGTTTACAATGCTTTGTCAAAAGAAGCCCGACAAAATCTGTTGA
>JAUYTB010000338.1 GCA_030695305.1 Bacteroidales bacterium | reverse complement strand
AGTGCTATAAATGCTCCGGGTGCAAGAACAAAAACGAGCATACCGTCTCCGTTAATAAGTTTTATCCCAAAAATTGAAGCACTTCCGAGCAACTCTCTCACCGCTCCCAAAACAGTAAGACCAACGGTAAAGCCCAATCCGATACCTATTCCGTCCAGTGCAGAGTCGGCAACTCCATTCTTAGAGGCAAATGCCTCAGCTCTGCCAAGAACGATACAGTTAACAACAATAAGGGGAATAAAGAGACCAAGAGTGTCATACAAACCGGGCAGATAGGCTTGCATCAATAATTGAAGAATAGTAACAAATGATGCAATTACAACAATATATGACGGTATTCGAACCTTATTTGGAATCAATCCGGAAATTGATGAGATAACTATATTGGACATAATCAGTACAAATGTTGTAGCCAACCCCATCCCAAGACCATTAATGGCAGATGTCGTTGTTCCCAAAGTGGGACACATTCCCAAAAGGAGGACAAAAATTGGGTTCTCCTTAATTATACCCCTTGAAATAAGTGCAAATTTGCTCATTATTCACCTCCTGTTTTTTGATTCTCTGCAACACACACCTTAAAGACTTCCCATGCAGTCAAAACTGCCTCACAATATGCTCTTGATGTGATTGTAGATGCAGTAATAGCATCAACCTCTCCACCATCTTGCCTTACAAGCATTTTAAACTCCTCAGGACTCTTACCTCTAAACTGTACACTAAAGTTGCTTTTTGATATATCAATCTTATCCCCGAGACCCGGAGTCTCTGCATGAGAGAGTACAGATATACTTTTAATGGTTCCATCTAAATTAAAACCTATCATAAGAGAGATCCTACCGCCAAATCCTGAGGCATAACTCTCAATTGCATAGCCTGTAACAGTTCCGCTCATCTTAGCCGGATAGACCTTATAACTCTTACCGGAGAGCTCTGTAAGAAACATATCTGCCGAGGGATCATTGTCAAAATCAGGCGAAACACTCGCTATTGCAGCATTTGTCTTAGCGGTCATCGCCACCTCAATCGGCTTCTTGGTTAATGCATAGACACCACCTAAAAGCGCAGATGAGATTAGTGTTATTGCAGCTAAAGTTGCCACCATACTCTTTAATGTAGATTGCTTAGCCATTTCTTACCTCCTTTCCGAATCTAACCGGTTTGAAAAAGTTATTTAACAGTGGTACAGTTGCATTCATTATTAGTATTGCAAAAGATATCCCCTCCGGATATGCCCCAAAATTTCTTATCAAGACAGTCAGTACCCCTATGCCTATCCCATAGATAACCATCCCCTTTGTACTCATTGGAGATGTAACATAGTCAGTAGCCATAAATATTGAGCCCATAAGTATCCCTCCGGTTAAAAGGGTAAAAATAGGGTCAGGGTTATGGTCAGGGTTGAGTAACCAGAAAACCCCGGATAGAACTGCAATACTACCTAATATTGAAAGAGGAATATGAGGTCTGATTACTCTTCTTATAAGCAGATATACCAGACCAACAAGTAGAGCAAGTGCAGAGACCTCACCTACCGACCCCCCAATTTTGCTAAAGAGCATCTCTGCATATGAGAAGTTGTGCTCTGCAAAGATCTGATCCATTGTCATCCCCTTTGAGAGCCCCTCCTTTACGATTGAGAGCGCTGTTGCTCCTGATGATGCATCTATACCCTCCCGAAACCAGGAGACAGGCGTTGTCCAGTCTGTCATGATAACAGGGAATGAGATCAGAAGAAAAACCCTGCCTACCAAAGCCGGATTAAAGAGATTCTGTCCCAGACCGCCAAAACTCATCTTTGCTATTCCTATTGCAACCAGAGATCCAATAAAGACAATCCACCAGGGAGAGTTTGGCGGCAGATTTAAAGCAAGCAGTAGTCCGGTAAGAGCTGCCGAGTAGTCCTTAATGGAGGGTTTAGCTTTAATAATATACTTTTGAATTGCATACTCTACCAATACACAAGTTATTGCACCAACAAATGCCAATTTTATGGCAGAGAACCCAAAAAAATAGATCGACACAAGAAGTGATGGTGAAAGTGCGATAATTACATCTCTCATTAATCCCCGGGTACTCTCCTTTCCGTGGATATGAGGTGCAGGCGAAACGATTAGTTTTTTCATAAGTTACTTTTTTGGTCTGCTTCTTATTATTCTTAATACCTGGGCCTTAGAAAGTCTTATAGTATCCAGCAGAGGAATATGCGCAGGACAGCTGTAAAAACAGCAACCGCACTCAATACAGTCATGAACCGCATTTAGCTCCAAATCCTCAACTCTTCCTGCTCTTGAGAGACGATTGAGCAAGTATGGCTCCAACCCCATAGGGCAAGCATATACACACTTTGAACATCTGATACAGTTGCCCTCCTCCCCTCTCTTTGTCTCATCCTCTGTGAGAAGAAGGAGTGCAGATGTACTTTTAACAGATGCTGCCTCCATACGGGAGACCGCCTTGCCCATCATTGGACCTCCATTTATCAGCTTCACGGCATCTTTAGGGAACCCTCCAATTGCAAACATTATTCTGTCAAAAGTTGTTCCTACTCTCAGACGGAAATTACGCTGCTCCGACATACATTTCCCGGTAACTGTAACAACTCCGTCTATCAGAGGCTTATTCTTCTGAACTGCCTCATAAACAGCAAGTGCTGTCCCTACATTATGAACTACTACACCTGTATCAATAGGCAATCCCATAGATGGAACCTCTCTGTGAACAATTGCGTCTATAAGCTGCTTCTCTCCACCCTGAGGGTATCTCTTTTTAAGAGATACAATCTTAATCTCTTTGTACCCTTTTGCTGCTATAGACTTCATTTTCTTAATTGCAGCCGGTTTATTCTCCTCTATTCCCACATAGCTCTTCTTAACTCCAAGAGCCTTCATCATTATTTTTGTCCCTATAAGAATCTGCTCCGGAGATTCTACCATAAGTCTGTAATCTGATGTGAGATAAGGTTCGCACTCTGCTCCGTTAATAATAAGGTACTCCGCCTTTTTATTGGGAGGGGGAGAGAGTTTGATATGTGTTGGGAAAGCTGCACCACCCAGCCCGACAATGCCGGCCTCTGCAATCTTGGCAATTATCTCTTTGCTTTCAAGCTTGATATCTCTCACAATATCGGAAGATGTATCTATACTTTCAACCCATTCGTCTCCTTCTACTTTGATCACAATATGCTGAATCAAATTTCCGGACAGATCGGGAAGCATCTCAATTGACAATACGCTGCCCGATACAGAAGAGTGAATGTTTGCCGATATAAAACCGCTGGCTTTTGCAATCAGTTGACCTGTTTGTACCTTGTCTCCTTTTGCGACTACAGGTTCTGCCGGAGCTCCCAGGTGTTGTGATACAGGTATATATGCTATATCAACCAATGGGAAATCTTCTATCGCAGCATTTGCGGATATCTTGAAATCGTGAGGATGGATTCCGCCTATAGAGAATGTTCTGCTCATATCTGAATATTATTTCTGTTCTACGGTGATACTCTCCGCCTTTCTTGGCACTCTAACCGGGAAGTTAACCTCCCAGATTGCTCTGGTTGGACATTCGGAGACACATTTACGACATAACTTACACTTGTTATAATCTATGTAAGCAAGATTATTTGTGATTGTTATTGCATCAAAAGGACATACTTTTTGACACTTTGTGCATCCGGTACAAGCAACAAAGCAAGCTTTTCGTGCAACTCCCCCCTTATCTTTATTTACACATGAGACATATATTCTCCTGTTTTTTACACCTTTGTTTCTAAGTTCAATGATAAATTTTGGGCATGCCTTTACACACGCACCGCAAGCAGTACATTTATCCTCATCTACCTCCGGTAAACCCGTCCTGGGATCCATAAAAATTGCATTAAAATTGCAGACCACCACACAGTCTCCCTGTCCAAGGCAGCCGTAACTGCATGCAGTATCTCCTGAGTAGAGAGAGGACATCACCGCACATGAGGAGTAACCGTCATAATGATTTGTTTTGGGTCTGCTGTCGCAATTGCCGTTACACCTCACAACAGCAATCTGGGGAGTCTTCTCTGCCACAGCCATTCCAAGATATGACGCTACACTCTTCATCACCTCATTGCCCCCAACAGGACAGAATAGTGCATCCAGACTCTCTGCCTTTACGCAAGCCTCTGCGTATGCACGACACCCTGCAAATCCGCACCCACCGCAATTAGCCCCCGGTAGCAGAGTCTCAACATCGTCAATCCTTGGATCTTCTACGACTTTAAATTTCTGTGCAACAAAATAGAGAATAAGGGCAAGAATAGAGCCCAAAATAGTAAGGCTGACAATTGTAAAAAAAATTGTAGTTGTCATTATCTGTCTAATTTTTCAATAGTAAACACAAAGTCTCTCTTGAGTCTATCTCTGAATACCCAGATTATAAAATAGTAAAGTGAGATACCCCCTATAATCGCTAGTCCTGTTAAAGGTTCCGAAAGGCCAAGCGAAGACAAAGATACTAATAAAACCATAAGGATAATTAAGGGAAATAGATATGATATCCACAAGGCTCTGTATCCCATAGTCCTTTTTAGCATCACATTGACTCTCTCTCCAACTTCATATGAGTTATAATCACACCCCTCTATCTCAACAATCTTCAGCTCCATATCGCCAATAGAGCAGGCACCCTTGGCGTGACAAGAACTACAAGCAGATTTGCTCTCTATCTCCACCGAGATAAAACCTCTGTCTATCTCAATAACAACCCCTTCATGCTCTATATAATCATTTGATCTCCCCATATTATCTGATTTTACTTGTTAATGGATGTTTAAGATTTTCAAGACTTTTGACTCTTCCGGTTACCTTGCCAACAATTATCGGCGTCTCAAAAAGAAGTGGAACCCTATTCTTATCATCTGTAACCCAAACGATAAGCTCCTCTTTTCCGGAAAAGACCTCACCGGCCACAACTCTTGCTGCAAACTTCAATGTTCGAAACTGCCCGAATCCCTGCACTCTTTTGACCTCCGGCCCTATAAATCTATAATAGAGCTCAAATATATCTCCGTCAATTGCAAAAGAGATAGGTTGCTCTACACCTGTTGGAATCTTTGAGAAATCCAGGTTTCTAGAGAAATAGAAGAGAGACACCAAATCAAAAGTACACTCCCTTCCTATTAAAAGGGTGTCTCTTGGAGGGTCGTCCTTTCGCTCTACTCTGGCCTGAATTGAGTAATCCGGATTGAAACTGTAACTGTTTTTCATCCTGTACTTACCTTCGGATATATCCCTGTGAAAATAGAAAGGTCTACCGTTTGTGGTATTAAATTTTGATTCGAAGAGATCTCTCACCTTAAAGAAGACATCATAAAACCGATAGGTATTCCCTGTTATTACAGAGTGAAAGTGCTCTCCGTACCTGCTATCTCTCTTTTGAGTAAGTTTGACCTCTGCCTCTCCAACATCTGTCTTGACCATTCCCCAGGTATAGTTTATCACATAGACAAGTCTCTCACCATCTCCGAATGCTCTCTGCTCTTCGGAAATAACCCTTACAGGAGCACAGGGTTTGACCTGACCAAAAAAAGGTCCAAAGAGCATCATCAACAGAGTAGATAATAGTAGTCTCATCTTAGAAATCACGATCAAAATCCGAATTAGAAATGAACTCCTCCTGATTCATTTTTGATGAATATGTCTCTACAGATCCACTCGTAAAAGGGTCCTTAGTTAGCGCAGCATCGGTTACATCAACAAATTTAACCTCAGAATTCCTGAACCTTAACTGCACATCACATACCGCACCATTCCTGTGTTTTGCAATAATTATGTCAGAAATTCCTTTGAGAGCGGGATTATCATCTCCAAGATTATAGTAGTCCTGTCGGTGAATAAAGAGGACAAGGTCGGCGTCCTGTTCAATGGCACCTGACTCTCTAAGGTCACTCAACTGGGGCCTTTTGGTTCCTCCCCTTGTCTCTACGGCACGGCTTAACTGAGAGAGGGCTATAACAGGGACATTCAACTCTTTGGCGATTGCTTTAAGTGATCTGGATATTGCAGAAACCTCCTGTTCCCTCATCCCCCTAAGTTCCGGAGGACCGGTCATAAGTTGAAGATAGTCAATAACTATCATCTTAACTCCATGTATGGAGACCAACTTTCTGGCTTTTGAGCGCAGCTCATTTATTGATAAAGATGGAGTGTCGTCAATATATAAAGGGGCCTTCACCAGCTGTTTAAGTCTTGAGTGAAGTTGCTCCCATTCGTAATCTTTAAGTTTTGTACCCCCTTTGATCTTGTCTGAATCAAGCCCTGTTTCACTTATCATTAGACGTTTAACAAGTTGGAGTGAAGACATTTCAAGTGAGAAAAATGCAACCGGAACATTATGTTCTACAGTCATATTTCTTGCCATTGTTAGTACAAAAGCTGTCTTACCCATAGATGGCCTTGCAGCAATAATGATAAGATCTGAGGGCTGCCATCCAAGTGTCACTCTGTCTATAGATGTATAACCGGATGGAATTCCGCTTAATCCGTCCGATCTTAACTGATTCCTCTCCAGATCGTCTATAGCACTGTTTATCACATATTGAACCACTTGTGCCTCTTTCCGCATATTCCTGTCGGCAAGGGTAAAGATCTTCTGCTGTGTTCCGTCAAGGAGCTCATCAACAGATATTGTATCATCAAAAGCATCTTTCTGCACACCATATGAGATAGATATCAGCTCTCTCTGAATATATTTTTGAACCAGGATTTTAGCATGATAGTCGATATGGGCAGCTGCTCCTATCTTCATGCTGAGTTGGCTAAGATATGATACTCCACCTACAGATTCAAGATCTTCGGTACTTTTTAGCTCTTCTGATACGGTAAAAATATCTACCGGAGCATGTCTCATTGCAAGAGAAGAGATTGCTGTAAAAATCTTACGATTGCTCTCTTTGTAGAAGCAGTCAGGGTTAATTATATCAAGTACATCAGAGACAGCTGTGGGTTCTAGCATAAGAGCTCCAAGAACCGCCTCCTCAATATCAACAGCCTGAGGAGGCCTCTTGCCCATCTCCAACCCCAGAACATCTATATTGGTCTCATTTCTTGGTTTACCTCTTCCTGTTGTCTTTGCCATATTGTGTTATATATTCCTAATAATAACTCTTTTATTGTCCTGCATTATTGTAATCTGTCAAGAGCCCTGAGAATTCTCTCTATAGAATAGATAATCTCCTCATAGTTAATTGTCAAAGGAGGCGCTATTCTGAATGCGGTTGGACAGAAAAGAAACCAGTCACTTAATACTCCCTCTTCAATTAGAATAGGCATTATCTTTTGTGCAAGATTCTCATCTTTAAGATCTACCGCAATAAGCAACCCCTCTGCTCTTATCTCTTTTACAAGTTTGTGCTCCCTCAGTTTCTCAACAAATATAGCACTCTTTTCATTAACCCGGGCAACCCAATCTTCCCTTAGAAGCAACTTTAGCGAGGCAAGGGCTGCAGAACAACTTACCGGATGTCCTCCAAAGGTTGTTATATGACCAAGCACGGGAGAGCTCTGAAATGCTCTCATAAGATCTTGAGAGGCAACAATCGCACCCAAAGGCATACCGCCTCCCAATGCTTTTGCGAGGGTAAGAATATCGGGAACAACCTCGTATTTTTGTAGTGAGAACATAGTCCCGGTCCTTCCGAACCCTGTTTGGATCTCATCGAATATAAGAAGAGTACCCGTCTCTGTACACCTCTCTCTCAAGGCTTTAAGATATCCATTTTGTGGAGAGAGAACCCCTGCCTCTGCCATCACCGGCTCGGCAATTACACACGCACAGCTCTCTGTTATGAGGGATAGATCGTCAAAAGAGTTAAATCTTATATGGCTGACACCGGGTAACAGAGGACGGAAGGAGTTCTTGAACTCTTCGTTTCCCATCATGCTGAGGGCACCGTGTGTACTACCATGATAACTGCCGTAAAATGATATCATCTCTCGTCTTCCGGTAACTCTTTTAGCGAGCTTCATTGCAGCCTCATTTGCTTCACTGCCTGAGTTTACATAGTATACAGAGTCAAAAGTATCCGGAAGAGTAGAGGTCAAAAGAGCTGCATGTTCTACTTGCGGACTTTGAATTAACTCTCCGTATACCATCAGGTGCATATGGAGGTGAAGCTGTCTCTCTACACTCTCTATAATCTCTTTGTTCCCATGACCCGTATTGGAGACACATACACCCGATACCAGATCTATGATCTTTCTGTTGTCTGTAGTGTACAAAAAGACCCCCTCCGCCCTTTGGATCTCTAAGCCTAAAGGTGAGGGGGATGTTTGTGCTATGTTTTTAAAAAACAGCTCCCTTAGTGTATAGGGGACCGCCTGCATTTACTCTGCCTCAAAATCGCCGTTTACCAGAATCCTTCCACAGTATTCGCAAACGATAATCTTTTTACTTGATGCAATGTCCATCTGTCTCTGAGGAGGAATCTTGTTAAAACAACCGGAGCATGAATCACGTCTTACGGTTACCACAGCAAGACCATTTCTTGCATTTGTGCGAACTTTCTTATAAGCAGCAAGAAGTCTGGCATCAATTTGTGACTGAATCTCCTCAGAGAATTTAATCAACTCCTCCTCCTCTCTGGATGTCTCATGGACAATTGAATCGAGCTCTTTACGCTTATTATCAAGATCAAGACCTCTCTCATCCATGGCCTTTATTGTTTCGGCGAGAATATTTTTCTTATCTGCAAGGGTAAGAGTGCTCTCTTTTATTCTTTTATCAGACAGCTGAACTTCAAGCCCCTGAAACTCAATCTCTTTAGAAAGCGAATCATACTCTCTGTTATTCTTAACATTGTTCTGCTGAGCAGTATACTTTTCTATTAGAGACTTAGAATTCTCCAGGTCTATCTTCTTTTGGGATATCCCCTTCTCAATCTCTTTGATCTCTGCCTGCAGATTTTCCACACGAGTTTTCAAACCCAGAAGATCATCCTCAAGGTCTTGAACTTCAAGGGGAAGTTCTCCTCGTAAAAGATGGATTTGATCTATTTTGGAGTCTGCTTGCTGAAGTTTATATAGCAGGTAAAGTTTGGATTCCATGCTGAGATCACCCTCTACCGAACTCTTCTGTAAAGAGATAAATGTACCGCCATCAATTGGGGTATCTATCGGTGCTTTTGGTTTGGCTGCTGACATAATCGATTAATGATAGTATATGGGATTATTATTTTTCTCACTGATGTGAACTGCAAAGTTAGGTATTTTTTTCAAAATAACTGACATTAGCAGATTGAGGACATCTATCTCACTCTCATAGTGGCCAATATCCATTACCATAAAGCCATCTTCACAGAAATAATTATGATAAGAGATATCTCCGCTTATAAAAACATCAGCCCCAGAGAGCCGTGCTCTGTTGATAAGAGATCCCCCGCTACCGCCACACAATGCCACTCGTTTTATTTTTTTCACTCTCTCTTTTGAAGATCTTATAATATTAAGTGAAAATGACTCTTTCACCACTTTGATAAAATCCCGGACACTCATCTCCTCTTCAAGATCACCAATCACTCCAAGCCCGGTTGCTCCATTGTCCTCACTTTCCAGTATTTGAACATTGATTAGACCAAGTCTCCCTGCCATCAGGGAACTAACCCCTCCGGGAACCTTATCTATATTTGTGTGCATTGAGTAGATTATGATATCCTTTTTGATGGCTGACATAATAGCTCTTCCCAGGATATTGTCTGCTCCAATGCTCTTTACTCCCTTGAATATTAGTGGATGATGTGTTACAATCATCTTTACTCCTCTCTCTCCGGCCTCCTCTATTACCTCCGGAGTACAGTCAAGTGCAAGAAGAACAGAGTCAATCTCTCTTGATATATCTCCAACCATCAATCCGGAGTTATCCCACTCCTCCTGTATTCCTGCCGGTGCAAACTCCTCTAAAATGGATATAATATCCCTTGCTGTCATAACGATAAAGACTCTGAGACCTTTGCCAATCTCTCCTTTATCCCGGTGAGAATCTCCACAACATCTACCCTCCTATCCACTCCGCTTTTATTATCTTTTAATCTTTTAGACGCCCCTTCAAGGGTCATACCCCTATCTTTAACAAGGTAGTGAATAAGGCGAAAATTTGCAACATCATCGGCAGTAAAAAGTCTGTTACCCTTTTTGTTTCTTGCCGGCTTAATATACTCCGGAAATTTCTGAGCCCAGAACCTTACAAGAGAGGTATTCTCTTCAAGAATCTCGGCAACTTCACCAATTGTGTAGTAAAGCTTTTCAATTTTAAACTCTTTGTATGGCATAACATATAAGAAATTAAGGGTTTAACTTTATGGTGAAAGAGTACGGCTAATCCAGGGACTGTCCGCTGTTCATAGCAATAATCATCATCTCTCTGTAATTGCGGGGATTAAGGTCTGCAAAAAAGAAATGCACAGGATCCATAATATTCGCGTTAAACCTTACCTCGTAATGAAGGTGTGGAGCAAAAGAGAGACCACTGTT
>JAUYTB010000336.1 GCA_030695305.1 Bacteroidales bacterium | reverse complement strand
CCAACATAATTCCAAACCCTTTGGCTCAGATTCAATCCATCTTTGCCTGTCTTTCTGGAAATGAAAGCATCTCTGGCCGCAAGGTTGCGCTGAAGATAGGCCGTTGGAACTTTCCCTATTTTCTTCAACTTGAAAACCCTCTCTGTCCGTACATCATTGAGTTTATTGCTTTCATCCCATTCCTGACCAATCCCATTAACGATGTTCACCTTTATCTGATCATTCAGTACCTTTAAGATTTCCTGAGCCTGTTTGTTTATTGATGGATAATCCTCAAAGCGAAATGGTTTTGAAGTATCAATGTTGGCTTCATTTGCAAGAGCAATAAGCCTGCGGATAGCAGCAAGATATATCTTCCTGGTCTTATCGGCATAAGCCTCTATCCGATGGAATTGGACACTATTTTTATCAAGATCGTACATGCTTAAAAGCCTTGTCCAAATACATCACCTTCAGTTTCCCTTTTAACCTTTCTCTCTTTATTAATCCTGACTGTCTCTGCTGTGCTGTCACTTATCATTGGATTAAGCTCCCTTCCAGTTTCTTCACTCATCATTCCGGAATCAATAGAGTTCACCAGGTTGGTAATTATTTCTGCAACATCCTCACCAAATGGGCTTTGAAACTGCGCATCAACAATAAGCTTATCACATTCTGTTTTCAGACTTACATCTAGCACATTTCCTATAGCAGCCTTAAGTAAGCTTATGAACCTGTCAATCATTTCATCATGATACTCCTTATGCTTGTTGGCCTTAATTTCAGCCAATGCCATCATTTGCTTGAGTGCCTTTCCGGAGACATTGGATAATGATTTCATGGTCTCAAAATCAATGTTTGGAGTGAATGACTTGCTGAGTATATGCCCCTGAAGGTAGTCAATCTCCATCTTTTTAAGCTCTGGAGCGCTGTCAACAGTCAGGTAAGAAACGTCTCCATCCTTGCTGTCTTTGACATAGATTTTACCAGCCTCACCTTTCTCTGGAATATTTTTAAGAACATCTGCAGTAATTACAACCGCCGGAGAGGCAAAGTAATCATTAACATCAGCCGTAACACTGGCTATATGTTCTTCTCTTTCGATCAATTGTTGCACTCCATGATGCTCTTTCTCCTGCCGGAAGTAGATAATTGGAATTTTTCCAATCATGTTTTTTTCTGATGTAACATCCCATCCAACATCTTTTCTCACACACCGGAAAATATTATCCTTGGTGAAGATATCGAAATGGTATACTACCTTACCTCCTTCATTCAGGTAATAACCCCTGCCAAATGACGTCATACGATCATACATGTCAAACATTGGCCTCAGTTCATCACCTTTACTGGCTGCAAGAACTTTGAGCAATGCATCAGGTTTGTTTTCATCATTTCGAAACACATGAAGTAAAAGTGCAGACTCTGTCTCTGCACCGGCAACCCTTTTACATTGTCTTATCCGGCTGTCAAACCTTAGGGACTTCACCAAATCCTTGAACATCTCAAAAGCCTTGTCTGTACCCTCCGTCTGCTGTGAAAACTTCACTGGCCGACCATATAGAAACACAAGGCTTATTTCATTGATGAAAACCTGATAAGGTATTGGAAGTCTCCATTGCTTTTCGACACGCACATTTTGCCCTTTACTGTTTTTGATAATCTTGTCCGGACGCGACATGATTTCATGAGTGGCAACTTCATATTCTTTAAGTGCTTTCTTGACATCTTCACTGCGGTCCTGCATTTGCCTGATGATGTTGTCAATATCCTTGTTGGATATCAGTTTATCAAAATCTTGCTGAATGCCAAGACTTGACTTTAGTTTGTTAGCGATAACAGTTATTATACTCATAGCTTTATGTTTTTAGAAAAATCCAAGTGATTCTTTTGTTAAATCTTCTGGCAATATTGGTATGCCATTCAGGTGAAAATCTACTGCATAGCAGAGAAGGTCTACATATTCGTCATGTGTCTTGAGCGGAAAGCCACACACCTCATCTATAAAAGACTCATTCCATTCTCCCTCGACCAGATAAACCCTTCCGCATTCAATCGATGGTGAAGCAGCATTGAGTCTTGTTTCCTTGCTATCGCTTGGTGATGGTGTCTGTGTGACATTAATTTTTGAATCTCTTTCAAGCTGTTGTATGACACTTTTGCCATTGGCTTTTGGTTCAATCCGCAAGCTTCCGCGGTTATCATATCCATTCGCCTGTATGTAACCAGGGAGAAACTTGATCAGGTCTGGGAATTGTTTGTATAGCTTTTTAGCATCAAAAATGAACATTGCATTATTGACAAAGGTTGTGGCAATGATGCCGGAAGGGTCATTGTCGGTTTTTTTCTTCTTTTCGTCATAGGCTGTATCAAGGAAGAAATGTACAGGAGCTTTGCCCCGGATAGCCATAAACTGTGAGTAGGATATCTTTCTGAACCATTCCTCTTTAATGATGTTACCGCCCTCCACAGTTGGAGATTGGCCATACTGCCCGGCATAACCTTTGCTTCCAAGGTCTACCATAGCTTCGTCAAGTACTTTTCTCGAAAGCCTTTCAGGGTCAAGCAGCCCATTGACATACTTTTCTTTTAACTCCGGAGGTTTAACATTATCGGATAGTTCGGCCGGTAGACAAATATGTCTTATGTTTTCTCCTTTGCGTTTTATAAGATATCCGGTAACATCTTCCTCATGAAGTCTCTGCATTATTGTGACAACTGGAGTGTTTTCCTTGTTTACCTTACGGGATGAAAGCGTCTTGGTGTGTTCATTGGCCTGATGTCTATGTGGGCCAGAGCTGGCTTGCTTTGGATTTTGAGGGTCATCATTGATAATTAAATGACCATGCTTTCCGGTAATGGTTCCACCTGTAGAAGTTGAATATCTAGCACCTGTCTTTGTGTTTTCATAGAATCCTTTTGCAGACTTATCAGGTCGGATTTTAACTTCAGGAAAATACGCCTGGTAGCGCTCACTGGTGATGATATCCTTGCTTTTTGATGCATGGTCAAGAGAAAGATCGCCTGAGTAGGAATTGGATATTACTCTTATTGTAGGGTCAACAGTCCATAGCCATGTTGGCCACATCACCGTTACAATGGTAGATTTTGTTGTGCCTGGTGGAATATTAATGAGAAGGTCATAAGGCTTTGGGTCACGTCGCACGATATGGACGGATAACTCCTGAAGCTCCTGGCAAAGGAATGGAATATGCCAGTTGTAGACCGGTTCTTCTTTGATTATCACGTCCCAAAATGTTTTGACAAAATAAAAGAAGTTGCGTTTGCACATTTCCCGGTTATATGCAATAGTAATAGCTTCAACATTAGCCTTGCTCATTTTTTGATTTCTCTAAAAGCTTTCCTATCGTTGTAAGTTCTTCGTCCGTAAGATTACTAAAATCAATCTCTTTACTAATGGCTATACTTTTTCCATCGATACCTGTTACCTCTTTGCGCTCAGTATAGCCACGGTCTTTACCCTTTGTCTTGAGGTAAAAAATGATAGCTGTGGTATCTTCACTTTTGATTTTCTTAAGCAATGAGGCTTCGGCAAAATCTATCTGGAGCTCTTGAATATCATCGGCCTTTGCAGCAAATATGGGATCCTCTTTATACCAGTTATAATATGTCACCCGGGAGATACCCGATTTCTCACATGCATAAGCTACTATCCCACTTGTTTCTCGCAAGAATTCAAGAAGCTTTTCTTTCTTCTTTTTCTTGGACAATCGTGTAAGTTTCTGGCCTTGTCTCATTGTCAATCCATGTTATCGTTAAAGATGTCTGATGTAACTACCCGAGTAGTACGGTTCTTTGGGTCGCCAGCAAGAAGAATCTGGTATATCTTCCTGCATGTATGGGAGGAGGTTTTCTCTGTCACTTTAGCATAAAGTTTCTTCACCTGCTTGTAGCCTGGATACATGCCCGGATGTTGAGAGGCTTTCTTTAGTTCATCCTTTAGGATGATCCTGTAATCTTTATCTTTTCCGTTTTCAAAGCGGGTGTCCTGCCTGCTGCTTCGAAACATATCCGTTTCCCAGTAAAGCATCACAAGGTCTGCATTGGGTTCTCTGCGGATAATCTTTTCAAATAGGTTGGGATAGAACTCAAGAACCTTCGGCAAAGTCTTGATCGTATCGATACTAAAAAACTGGCTTATCCTTAGCTTATTTATCGGCACTCCTGTCTTGTAGAGGTAAAGGTAGGTTTCAGGAAATGGTATGTTATGCAGCTTTAAATACAGCCACACATCATTATCACGCCAGTCATAGATAGGGTAAACATACTGCGATTTTGATTTTTCTGCAATTGAACTGAGCCTTTGAACTGATTCGTAAATTCTAAGTCCAACGAAAACCGGCAAGCCATCAAACAGGACTTTTGAAAAGACCTGATATGTCATTCCCATGACAAACTTTTCATGGTTGCGGATGGCAAACTTGGGCATTGGTTTAATCCAAATATCTTCTTTGCCCGGCTCCCAGCAGATAAAGCTTTCATCATTCTCCAACCTGTTCACACAATTGTAGTGCTTTATAGGTAAGCAGAACCAGTAGAACTTTGCACCTAGCGAAAGGAATTTTGATCGCCATTCAAATACTGTTCTTTCGAAGTCAGGGTAAACACCTTCCTCATCAAAGAAGGTAACGATGAGACGATTGAAAGGGATGCTGTATTTAAGCATCGTCTTTATGATGAGGTCACCCATAACGATTGAATCCTTTCCTCCAGAGAAGGAAAGGATTGTGAGATGATGCTTGTTAAAGGTTTCCAGAATCCTTCTTTCAGCAGCCGTAACAACATCAAAGCTGTAGGTTTTGGTTTTCATTTGTATTTTCTCACTGCTTCTGCATTGTTGAATGTTTGTCGTTTGATGATTGTGTTCAGAAATGTCTCCCTGTCTATCTTTGAAAGCCGGAAGATCTCCTCCCTGCTCATGCCTATCTCCTTTGAGATTTCATCCACAGTTTTACCTTTGTCCAAAAGTGATGTGACAATGTTTTCCATTGGTTCAAGAAGGTGTGTGCCCCGGGCCCGATTAAAGGTAACAGTGCCGTACATGTTCTTGCTTTCGTCCTCATGTGCCACAATCACAACAGGAATCTTTCCACCTAACATTGAGCGCAAAGGCTCTCTCCCGGAAACAAGCCATCGGTGAAAACCGTCAATGATGGTGTAATCAGGACGTATCACAATTGGGAAACAGAAGCCATTGGTAAGAATGCTTTGCATGAGCAGTTTCAGATTCTTTTCAAGAACCTTGTTTGGGTTGTAGTCATTCGGCCGGATAAGATCACGGTCAATAAACTTCATTTCCTTGAGCGGTTTAAACAGGTCCTTATCCATGACTAAATTGTTATTTCCCCTCCACAGTGAGGGCATTTCATTGTTCTAGCTTGTTGCATGCCTGAATCGATATCCTCAAATTGGGCTGATTGCTCTGATTGTGTTTCTTGACTGAAATTATCATTCCGGGATGCAGGCTTTGTAAAGTCTACACCCATGTTATCGAGACTTACTTCATTCAGGATTGTATCCAGATACTCTGGTGAAAAGCCGATGATGTCCATCTCCCCAATATCTTTGATCAAAGCCTCAACCTGTGTGAAGTTGACATAACTCATGCTCTGAATCTTATTATCCTCGAGCAATAGTTTGAGTTTCTGCTTTTCGTTCAATCCTTTGATGATTGTAACCTTAGCAACCTTTTCTCCCTTTTTTTGCAAAGCCATTTTCTTTCCATGGCCACAGATGATCTGGTTGTTTTCGTCACAGATGATCCGGTAATACTGACCATATCTGTCCATACTCTGAACCATTGCATCTATCTGTGCATGTGTGTGCGTGTTTGGGTTGCTTGGATGATCCTTCAGTTCCGAAAGATTCAATACTTTATCTTCATGTGTGACTTTAGATTGTTTAGCCATGTTTTTCAAGTGTTTTAAGTGCTTCAGGAAAATAGTTTGCTGCTTTGATAATTGTTTCTGGACTAATCTGGTAGAGTAGTACCCAGGAATGCTCCCGGCCACGGGATGAGGTTTGAACAGGCCATACACCGGTACCACTGATCCAGCCTTCAGGATCGTAATAGATTGGAGGTATATTTCGGTTCTTGAAATAGTGACAAGCTGCCAATACATGCTCATGCCTCCAGTGTGCTATCGGGGAAAATCTCGTCACCTCATTTTTATCAGTGTAGATGTTTTTCCCTTTTCCACCAGTATAGTTACCATCTTGTGTTCTCCTGCCAAGAATGATAATATCAAGATTTGCATGCTGGAAAAAATCAGACTGTGCACGATGCTGAATTAGAGAATACCACCTGGCCATCAAATCCGATTGTTCAGGGAAAACCATGTGT
>JAUYTB010000335.1 GCA_030695305.1 Bacteroidales bacterium | reverse complement strand
GACACTCAAATTAAAGCAGAAGCAACTGAGACAGAGGAGTCATTCAGTATGAAGGACCTTAAGTCAATCCTTACCAACAAAGGTTTCTGGTTAATCGCACTACTTTGCGTAGTGTTCTACTCTGCCGCATTCCCTTTTATTAAATATGCGTCAGATCTTATGGTTAATAAATTCTCCGTTGACCCAAAATTTGCAGGAACAATTCCTGGGATGCTTCCGTTTGGAGCAATTATTCTTACACCTCTTTTTGGAAGAATCTATGATAAGTACGGACATGGAGCTGACCTTATGATTATTGGATCTTTTATGATTGTGATTATCCACTCTCTTTTTGCAGTACCTTTTATAAACCACTGGATGGCAGCTGTTGTTCTTATGATACTTCTTGGGGTTGCATTCTCTATGGTTCCGTCTGCAATGTGGCCTTCACTTGCCAAGATAATGCCGGAGAGGCAACTTGGTACAACCTATGCCCTTACATTTTACATTCAGAATATTGGTCTTTGGGGTATGCCTGTCCTTATTGGTTATGTTCTTGACAAATATTGTATTACAGGAGTTAATGCTGTTACCGGTGTAAATGAGTATGACTATACCCTTCCGATGATGATTTTTGCTGGAATGTGTTCAATAGCAATTGTTCTTGCATATATGGTTAAGATTGAAGACAAGAAAAAGGGTTACGGACTTCAATTGCCAAATATCAAAAAAAAGTAGCAATCTGATATGGAACTGCTAAGTAAGATCGACTCACCCAATGACTTAAAGTTGCTTAACGCCAATGAGCTGATTAAGTTGTGCGAAGAGATTCGTGAGCACATGATAAACTGTTGTGCAAAGAATCCCGGGCACCTGGGGGCAAGTCTTGGAACAGTAGAACTTACCGTAGCACTTCACTATCTGTATAATACACCTGATGATAAAATCGTGTGGGACGTAGGTCACCAGGCCTACGCCCACAAGATTATCACAGGTAGAAGAGATACCTTTATAAATAACAGAAAATACAAAGGTTTAAGTGGCTTCCCAAAAATTAGCGAGAGTGAATACGACTCTTTCGGTGTAGGCCACTCATCTACCTCAATATCTGCAGCTCTTGGAATGGTGGTAGCCAGTGAGCTAAAAAATAGCAGAGAGAAAGTTGTGGCAGTTATCGGGGACGGTGCTCTTACAGGTGGTCTTGCGTTTGAAGGGCTAAATAATGCCGGTGCACGTAAATCAGATTTTCTTGTAATTCTCAATGATAATCAGATATCTATAGACCCCAACGTAGGCGCATTACACAACTACCTTCTTAAGATTACAACCTCGGCAATCTACAATGAGACAAAAAACAGAGTCTGGAAGATTATTGGTTCCGATAAGATACGGAAGCTGTTCCGTAATTTTATGTTTAGTACCAAAATGGCTTTTTTTAGGACAGGATCAGTTTTTGAGTCTTTGGGGTTTAGGTATTTTGGAGTAATCGATGGAAACAATCTCCCTTTACTTCTTAAGACAATCAAAGATATAAAGGATATTCCCGGACCCAAACTACTCCATATCATTACAAAAAAAGGGAAGGGATTTCAGCCGGCAGAGAGAGACCAGGTCCTTTGGCATGCTCCGGGAACATTTGACAAAACTACAGGTGAGAGAATTACCGGGAGTGATTTGAAAAAAAATCGCTACCAGGATGTGTTTGGGGAGACGCTTCTTCGCCTTGCAAGGGAGAATGAAAAGATTGTAGGTGTAACACCGGCAATGCCATCCGGTTGCTCAATGAATATCCTTATGAAGGAGATTCCGTCAAGGGCATTTGACGTAGGTATTGCCGAGCAGCACGCGGTCACATTTTCGGCAGGTCTGGCATCTCAGGGGATGCTCCCCTACTGTAATGTCTACTCAAGTTTTATGCAGAGAGCTTACGACAGTGTAATTCACGATGTTGCCACACAAAATCTGAAAGTTATCTTCTGTCTTGACAGAGGCGGACTTGTAGGGGAGGATGGTGCTACACACCATGGAGTTTTTGATTTGGCTTACTTCAGGTGTATCCCCAACCTTACAATCTTCTCCCCGCTAAACGAAACAGAACTGAAAGATATTTTACACTCTGTACAATCTCCCGAATATGGTGCTACGGTTATAAGATACCCAAGAGGGTACGGTGAGGGGCTGGATTGGAGAGGAGACTTTACATACATCAACCCGGGGAAGGCACAACTTTTGCATGATGGAGAGGGAATTGCCGTGTTATCAATCGGTCCGGTTGGGAATGAGGCACAAAGAGCCGTTTTAAGAATTAAAGAGACAGGAATAAATATACTGCATTACAATATGCGTTTTTTAAAGCCGATAGATACAGATGCACTTAATGAGATATCGGCTAAATGCAAGACAATTATTACAATCGAAGATGGTTCGGTAAAAGGAGGTCTATACTCTGCCGTATCAGAATTTATAGCATCACAATCTCTTTCATTAAAGATTATCGGGCTTGGAGTGCCGGACAGGTTCATTGAACAGGGGACAATACCAGAACTGTTCAAAGAGTGCGGATACGATGAGGATGGCATTTATAATACTATAATCAATGTCACAAAAGAACAATAATAAGCCAATAGTCTCATTTGATAAGAGCAACTTCAAAAAAGGAGTACCAAGAAAATACCATCATGGCCGGGATTTACGGAGTAAAGGCCAAGGTCACCATCATCATGGAGGTGGCCCAAAAGAGGATGGAAGCGGACCTCACCGCCACCAAAGATTACATGAATACAGCCAGGATCAGACCAGGTTAATTGACTCCTACTTAACACACCCAATTTGGGGTCTTATCTCTTTCATATTAATAATATGGCTGATCTTTTTCTTTACATTCCGGTTAGGTGCCTACCCACAAGCCGGCATAGAGTGGTTAATGGATCAGGGAGCAATCTATCTTAGAGATAATATGAATCCGGGTTGGTTCTCCGACTTTCTAAGTCAGGGTGTAATAATGGGAGTTGGCAGCGTTCTTGCCTTTCTTCCTAACATATTGATTCTGTTTTTCTTCCTGTCACTGTTACAGGAGACCGAGTATATATCGAGAGCAGCAACCATTATGGACAGATATATGCACAAGATAGGCCTTCACGGAAGCTCTTTCATCCCACTTGTGTTGGGTTTTGGCTGCAATCTTCCCGGGATTATGGCAACAAGGACCATCCAGCGCAAATCCGACAGGATTCTGACGATGTTAATGATTCCATACATCCCCTGCAGTGCGAGAATACCCACATTTCTCCTCTTTTCCGGAATATTTTTCCCGGATAATCAACTTCTGACCCTAAGTCTCTTATACTTCGGCGGAATTCTTATTGGAGTCTTGATGGCATTAGTATTCAAGCGGATATTCTTTAATTTCGGTATTAAAGATTATGCTATCCCTCTGCCTTGCTATAAAAGACCCTCACTCTTTTACTCTGTTTCCAATATGTGGGATGCAGGCTGGCAATATTTAAAAAAAATCGGGACAGTGGTCCTCCTCGCTGTTATAATAGTTTGGGCTCTTGATTACTTTCCTCTTAAGGATAGAGATAATCCCAATACGGAGAGAGTATCATACCTAGAAAGTTTTGGCAAGATTGTAGAACCGGCATTAGCTCCACTTGGATTTGACTGGAAAATGAGTGTGAGCCTTGTGACAGGAATAACAGCAAAAGAGTTTATCATAAGTACACTTGGTGTGGTTTATAAGGCCGATGAAGGTGATATTTCAGGCGAAGAGATTAATACATCTCTTATGTCAAGAATACGGGAAGAGGAGATGTTTAACAAAGCAAATGGTCTATCATTTATGATTTTTGCGCTGTTGTATATGCCTTGTGTAGCAACTGCCTACACCATTCGCAAAGAGACCGGAACCTGGAAATGGGCTCTTCTCTCAATCTTCTCAACTATTGCAGTTGCCTGGATAGCAGCATTTTTTGCTTACAAAATTGCACTTATCTTTCTTATATGAAATTAATAATTCTATTTAATGCAATATTTTCTATTTTTTTTTGGAGTTTAATCAAAAACATATATCTTTGCAGTCCCCAAATTTAGCAGGGGAAATTGATATAATGCCGATGTAGCTCAGTTGGCCAGAGCAGCTGATTTGTAATCAGCTGGTCGGGGGTTCGAATCCCTCCATCGGCTCTTAAAAGTTTTTTGAAATTTTACAATGGGGAGATACCAAAGTGGCCAACTGGGGCAGACTGTAAATCTGCTGGCGTACGCCTTCGTAGGTTCGAATCCTGCTCTCCCCACTTTTTTATTTGATTGCGGAAGTAGCTCAGTTGGTAGAGCATCAGCCTTCCAAGC
>JAUYTB010000328.1 GCA_030695305.1 Bacteroidales bacterium | reverse complement strand
GAAAACATCATCACAATCAAAACGCCAAGCACTCCCCAAATGAACATCTTTGGAAGCATCCCCTTAACCATCTGCCACCTCTTAGAAACGAGTCTGGTGGCCAGAAATTCGCCCATTGTTGAGAGAATTGCAAATTTTATGAATCCCATAAGGTAGGGGTGGGAAGATGTCGCTGAGACAAATAGGTGATGGGTGGCGGGGAAGATTAAAAATGCTGCAAATGCAGATAATATCATTACCCAAATTACTGTTCCGTATTTAGCCATTTTGTTTTAATTATAATTCAGCTCCGAGAATTTTTGCCTATTCGTTGACGGTGAATAAGTTAGCCCTATTTTTAAAAAGTGGTCAACTTGCAGATAACCAGCTAAATGGCAAAATATCTCGGAGCTGAAATTTTGGGCAAAGATAGAAAAATCCGAGATGTTTCGTCTAAACATTGATGACATAAGCTTTAAGAAAATGTGCCTATTCGTAGGCGGGAGGGTGCTAAGCCCCGAGAATATTTGCTGATAAATAGACAGGGCGGTGCGATTTTTTTACTACAAAAACGAAATCGCCACCAAATTTTCCGACAAAATGCACCGCTCAATCTACGCCGAAATGTTTGCCGAAATGCAGCTTTAAAATTTTATACCCGGAACGCTCCGGCAACGAGTTCTTGTTCTGCTCGTGAAATTCCGGTCTCGGTTGCAAATTTTTGCCAGTTGGACACTGTTGCCATATCTTATTTTTTTGATGCCCTCTTTTCTACAGTTAGTTTTGCGTCCTGGAGCCTGCGTCCCAATTCATCATCTTTTGCAACCAGTAAAATATCTTTATCAAGCCCCAGTATTGCCAATACTCTAAAATAATAACCTATTGCAACACTTTATGGAAATAATATTAAAGAGGGATATAGCAAGTTGGCCATAGAGTATGATTATGTAAAGTTAATTTGGTATTGAAGGAAGAGCTGATTTTTTATTTATATTTGCGGCGATTAAACATTTTATGCAACTTATTAACTCATTTTTGGAGCGTGTCTAAGCGGTAGTCGGTTCTTTGCCGGCTATTAAAAAGGTTCCCGGATATCTTCCGGGTCGTTATTTTATTTCCTTTTTTTAATCAACAAAAATATTTTATAATGGAAGATTTTAACAAAATTCCTGATAGCGACAGCATTGAAAATAAGTTAAATGACAAGATACTATTTGATAATCTGGACATCTCTGTAATTATTGATTTTTTTAGATATATGTCCAGGCAGGGTCCGGGCAGTGAAGAGATCACCCGTAGTGCACTTAGTTTTATCGAGTGGCCGGCAGATTTCGAGGCGGCTGGTTCCGGTCAGAAAAGCTCAACCGCGCAGTTGCGGATTGCAGATATGGGCTGCGGCACAGGCGGTCAATCGATAACACTTGCTCTAAACACATCTGCACACATAACCTCTTACGACAATAGTAAGGAGATGATAGAGACTCTGCAGCAGAGAGTTAGTGAGCTAGGATTGCAGGAGAGGATTGAGGGGGTTGTGGCCTCGATGGACAATATCCCTTTTGACGGGCGGGAGTTTGACGTGATTTGGGCCGAGGGGTCTATCTACAATATTGGCTTTGAAAGGGGGCTCAATCTTTGGCGCGAGTATCTCAAAGATGGGGGGTATGTTGCTGTCTCAGATATGGTTTGGCTGCGCGAGAATAGGCCTGACAAGATTGAGAAGTATCTCAACGAAAATGTTCCGGAGATGGAGACCCCTTCATTTAAGCTAAGGCAGATAGAGGAGGCGGGATATATTCCGGTGGCCTCGTTTGTTCTGCCTCATGACTGCTGGATTGATAGCTACTTTAGACCTATGACTGCACTCTTCGACGACTTCCTGCAGAGGCATGGCCATAGCGAAATGGCGATAAATTTCGTGAAGAGTATGAGTGAAGAGAGAGATATGTATCAGAAATACAGCGAATACTACGGCTATATGTTTTTCGTAGCAAAAAAGATCTGCAGTAATAGTATTATTAATAGTGGCGATGCAGGTGGCAGTACCAGTGGAGTTATCAATAGCAGCACCAGTTGCATTAATAGTGGCGACCCAGGTGGCAGTACCAGTGGCAGCACCAACAACAGTAACAATTAAAAATGTAAAGCAATGAATTTAACAATAAGAACAACAGATAAAAACGAATTTTTTGAAACCGAAAACCTTACACGCGAGGCATTCTGGAACCTTTATAAACCAGGTTGCGACGAGCATCTCGCACTGCATCAGCTAAGATCCGGCGATTGCTATGTACCCGGTCTAGACCTTGTTGCGCTGCTGGACGGGCAGATAGTCGGGCATGTGATATCTACCAAAGCGAAGGTAGTTGATTCCGACGACGAGGTGTATCACGAAGTGCTTTGCCTTGGGCCGATATCTGCAGAGCCATCTCTACAGGGTAAGGGGATAGGGTCGCAACTTATGCGGCAATCTATTGCCCGCGCTGCTTCGCTGGGATTCAAGAGCATAATTCTCTATGGTAACCCCGAATATTACAAACGTTTTGGGTTCGAAAACGCAGAGAAATACACCATCGCCACCCGCGATAACCAAAACTACGACCCATTTATGGCCATCGAACTCTACCCCGGCGCCCTTAACGGCATCACCGGCCGCTTTTACGAAGACAACCTCTTCTTTAATAACGAGGCCGATCTGGAGGAGTTTGAAAAGCTGTTTCCGGCGAAGGAGAAAGGAGAGCCGCGAATAATCTTGCCGGTGTAGTGGGAAACAACTTAAACTGTCCACAACCCTTGCCAAGG
>JAUYTB010000325.1 GCA_030695305.1 Bacteroidales bacterium | reverse complement strand
GCAACATTCTGGGTTAGTCATAAATTTATTCAGCACTGGTTTTTATGGATAGTAGCAAACTTTATTGCAATATATATCTATTTCTCTCATGCTCTCTATGCGACTACTGCTCTTTATTTTATATATCTTATTGCTGCATTTGCAGGTTGGATCCACTGGAGAAAATTCAGACGTGTTTTGGATTAGCTGCAAAAAATGTTAATTTTGCTCGACTAAAATAATTGAAATATGCGTCTAATTGCAGATAGTGGCTCGACTAAGGTAGACTGGAGAGCTATCCACAGTGACGGTTCGATACAGGAGATATCGACTGCCGGGATAAATCCGTTTTTCCAGACAGAGGAACAAATTGTTTATGAACTTCAACAACATCTCGTCCCGGACATCAGCGCATCGGTAAATGAGATTCACTTTTACGGAGCAGGTGTAACCTCCGGGGAGAAAGCGCAGGTGCTCCAGAATTGCTTCCGGAAAGTTTTTCCAAAAGCCAGATCAAGTGCCTATACCGATCTACTTGCTGCCGCTAGGGCTCTGTGTGGCACAAAGCCGGGGATAGCAGCAATACTTGGTACCGGAGCAAACTCGTGCTACTATGATGGACAAGAGATAGTTGACAATGTACCGGCTTGCGGTTTTATTCTTGGTGACGAGGGTAGTGGTGCAGTTTTAGGTAAAAAGTTCATATCGGACTATCTAAAGAGGCAGTTGCCTTCCGATCTTAATACTATTTTTGATCAAAAGTACAATCTAAACTACGGTATTGTTGTAGAGAGAGTTTACAGACAGCCATTTCCAAACAGGTATCTTGCAACATTCTCTGTTTTTCTCAATGAGAACAAGAATCATCCGTATGTGGATAAACTGCTGAAAGACAGCTTTACAGAGTTTTACACACGAAACATAATGCAGTACGACTACAAAAAGTTCCCGGTAAATATTGTAGGCTCGGTGGCATTTCACTATCAAAATACACTCACAGAGGTTGCCGCAAAGTTGGGAATAAAGATAGGGAAGATCATTCAATCTCCCATTGATGGTTTGGCGGAGTATCATAAATCAATTTAATATAATGAGAGTTACCGAACAAGCTTCTAATTATAACGATCTGGACAAGATGTCCACTCTGGAGCTCCTTGTTAACATGAATAATGAGGATAAGACAGTTCCGGTTGCAGTAGAAAAATGTATACCCAATATAGAGAGACTGGTAGATCAAATAGTTGTGAGACTAGAGAAGGGAGGAAGACTCTTTTATCTTGGAGCAGGAACTAGCGGAAGGCTGGGAATACTGGATGCATCTGAGATTCCTCCAACATTCGGAGCCCCTTACGATCTTGTTATTGGTCTTATTGCCGGTGGCGATAAAGCTATAAGAAGAGCCGTTGAGGCAGCAGAGGACAGTTGGGAAGGAGGATGGAACGATATGCAACAATATGGTGTAGATCAGGATGATGTAGTTATTGGGATAGCAGCATCAGGTACAACGCCATATGTAATTGGTGCAGTCAAAGAGTCAAAAGCGAGAGGGATCCTTACCGCATGTGTTACCTGTAATCCATCCAGCCCTCTTGCGGCAGAGGTGGATATACCAATAGAAGCAGTTGTGGGACCTGAGTTTGTGACCGGCAGCACACGTATGAAGGCTGGTACAGCTCAAAAGCTGGTACTCAACATGATTACAACAACCTCGATGATACGTCTGGGTCATGTAAAGGGTAACAAGATGGTGGATATGCAACTCACCAACGCAAAACTCGTAGACAGAGGCACTCGTATGATTATGGATGAGGCCTCAATTAGCGACTACGAACAGGCAAAAGAGCTTCTTCTGACTCACGGATCTGTCAGAAAAGCAGTAGATTATTACCTGAAACAGAAATAACCGCTTTAGGTGATGATTAGAAACAATCTCTCTTCTTCACTTTTATCTGATGCTGTGGATGAGCTAAGTGCTCTTCCCGGAATCGGCCGTAAAAGTGCTCTCAGGTTTGCGCTTCATATTCTAAAACAGCCAAAGGAGAATGTTGAGAGATTCGGAAGATCTATCATTAGAATGAGAGAGGAGATTCGCTACTGTTCTGTATGCAACATGATCTCCGATACTCCCGTTTGCCCTATTTGCAGCGATAGAAAAAGAGACCGTACGGTAGTCTGTATTGTAGAGAGTATTAGAGACGTTATCAGCATAGAGAATACAGGAGAGTACAGAGGACTCTACCATGTGCTTGGAGGAATTATCTCTCCGATAGATGGAGTTTCACCATCAGATTTGTCTATTGATTCTCTTGTAAAACGATTGGAAGATTCAGAGACAGAGGAGGTTTTTATGGCTTTGAGTACTACTATGGAGGGTGAGACAACCGCTTACTATCTCTACAAGAAGATTGCCCGGTTTAATCTCAGGGTAAGTACAATTGCAAGGGGAGTGGGTTTTGGTGATGAACTTGAGTACACCGATGAAGTTACACTAGGCCGTTCTATTACAAACAGACAACCTTTTATGCCAGTAAATCAATAAATAATAAACCAGTTAAAAAAGATATTATGCATCAATTTCCTGTTTCATGGCTGCTTATAGCCTTTACTGTTTACACTGCTCTGCTGTTTTTTGTTTCGTGGCTTACGTCACGTAAGGCAGATCTTGGATCATATTTTCTCGGGAATAAGAAATCTCCTTGGTATATTGTTGCTTATGGCATGGTAGGTACATCAATTTCGGGTGTAACTTTCATCTCTGTACCGGGTAATGTTCTTAATCAGAACTTTTACTATATGCCGCTGGTTCTCGGATTTCTATTGGGATATGTAGTAATTGCACAGGTACTCATACCATTGTATTACAAGATGAATCTAACCTCAATATACACATATCTGGAGAAGAGATTCGGCTTTTATTCATATAAGACAGGAGCTTCTGTCTTTATGGTTTCAAGGATACTTGGTGCCGCTGTAAGGATCTTTGTGGTTGTTCTTGTCCTTCATACATTCCTTCCGGAGGGGTCAGTTCCGTTCTGGGTTGTAGCATTTGTTTTTATGTTTCTGATCTTTATGTACACCTTTAAAGGGGGTGTCAAAACTATCATATGGACAGATGTGCTTCAGACTACATTTATGCTTCTGGCAGTTTTCCTTACAATCTTCAGTATTGCAAGGGCTATGGACTGGAGTGTGGGCGAGATGCTCACAGAGGTGAGAAAATCTACTTTCTCAAACTGGCTTGACTGGGAGTGGAGTCACGGAACAAATGCCATAAAACAGTTTATTGCAGGTATCTTTATTACAATTGTAATGACAGGTCTAGATCAGGAGATGATGCAGAAAAATATCTCTTGTAAAAATATCAGAGAGGCTCAGAAAAATGTATATACAACAAGTGTTACAATAGTTGTTGTTAACTATTTTTTCCTTCTTTTGGGCGCGGTGCTTGCTATCTATGTTAGCAGTAAACTTGGTGGTATGGAGGGTATTGGACTTGCAGATGCCGAAGGTATATTTACCAAGGCGCAGACAGACAAACTCTTCCCTACAATTGCAAGCCAGTATCTGGGACTTGGTGTTGGGCTCTTTTTTATCATAGGGTTGATCTCTGCATCATACCCTAGTGCGGGGGGGGCGCTTACATCTCTTACAACCTCTTTTTGTATTGATTTTGTAGGATTTAATAATAGAACGGATTTAAGTGAGATAAGAAAAAAGAGGATTCGTCAAATGGCTCATGCAGGATTTGCTATTCTCTTCTTCATAATCATTCTCATTCTCCATATTGTAAATAAGCAGGCGATAATAGATCTTGTATATCTTCTTGCCGCATATACCTACGGACCTCTGTTAGGCCTCTTTTTCTTTGGCCTCCTCACTAAATATCAGGTAAAGGATAGGTTTATACCTTTTGTTGCTATTGCATCACCCCTAATCTGCTACGTACTTGATGTGGCAGGTAAGCAGATGCTTGGATTTGGCTTTGGGTTTACAATACTTATAATTAACGGACTTCTTACATTCCTTGGGATGTATCTGTTAAGAGTAAAAAAATAGTTTATTTTAAAAATTTAATTGAGGCCTGACTCCCATTTTACTTAACTTGTAAAATGGGAGTCAGGCCTCAATTGAAAAATATTGATAGAGAGAATTGATATTTTATCTTAACTTTGCGTGTTAGTGCTATTTTAGTATTAACCGAGACAGCATAATTTTTCTTCTCCTCTTTTCTCTTTGTAATTTATAATGCAAATACGGATATCTGCCATATCATACCTAAATACTCTTCCATTCATCTATGGATTGAAGAGCAGTTCGCTCTATCCTCAAGAGATAGATCTAAGATTCTCAACTCCGGAGAGAGCAGCAAAAGATTTGATTAGCAGAAGTGTTGATTTGGGAATTGTCCCCTCAGCCATTATTCCACAGATAGGGAAAGATAGAATTATCTCAGATTACTGTATAGGTGCAGAGGGAGAGGTGGCAAGTGTTCTTTTGTGCAGTGGAAAGCCTGTAAGTGATATTGACCATCTATTTTTGGACTGTGAATCTACAACATCTGCGTTACTTACAAGAATTCTCTTTAGAAAGCACTGGAGATCTGAGCCCTCTTACTCTTTGTTCAATGCTAATTTAGAGGAGATTGACTCTTCGCTCTCATATCTGCTGATTGGAGATAAAGCACTTTTAAATGGAGGTAAATTCAAATATGTTTATGACCTTGCTCAGGAGTGGAAAAACTTTACCGGACTTCCTTTTGTCTTTGCCTGTTGGACCTCAAATTGCGATCTTAGTGACTCTTTTAAAAGGGAGTTCAATAAAGCATTGGAGTTTGGAGTGCAAAATATTGAGAAATCAATCTCTTTAATACCAAAAGGGTTTGACTACAATTTTGTATTAAACTATTTGACAAATAATGTGTCGTATAAGCTGACTCCCGATAAACGTAAGGGACTTTCGGAGTTCTGGAGCCTTGCTCTGGATGAGCTAAAATCCAAGGTCCGATGGTTTGGCTAATTTGTGCCCCTATTGCAGGGGATATCCGAAATAGTCAAAAATCAATAAAACGGATCAAATTATGCTCGAAATATTCTACAAACAAAAGGGAAATCTGGTAACTACAAACGATTTAATATCGTTGGATAATCTTGGATATGATGATATCCTCTGGATAGATCTTACATCTCCTACCGGCGAAGAGAAGAGAGCGATTGAGGATTACCTTAATACAACTCTGCAAAGCAGGGCTCAGGCAGAGGAGATTGAGAGTTCATCAAGGTACTCAGAGTCTGAGACAACAATATTTATAAACACCAACTTTCTTATACCTGGTCCGGACGATTACTCAATGGAGGCGGTCTCCTTTATCCTTTGTGAAGGGATTATTGTATCCATAAGGCATGTCCCGTTAAAAAGTTTTACAGATTTACAACGGCGTCTTTTGGCAAACTACCGTACAATGCCTACAGGTTACCATATCTTGATTGGTATTCTTGAGAATAGAATTGACCTTGATGCAGACATGATTGAGCTTATGTCAAAAGAGATCTCCCAGTTTAGCAAGAGGGTTGGAAGTAATGGTACCATGGGAGAAGAGTTGATTCTGGATATCAACCAGCTTCAGGAGAATACAATGTTGGTGAGAGAGAACATTGTGGATAAACAGCGGATGATCTCAAATATTCTCAAAAGTGATAAATTCCCCCGAGATGTCTATACAAAGCTCAATGTGCTAATAAAAGATGTAAACTCCCTCATTAACCATACAAATTTCAGTTTTGAAAGACTGGAGTATCTTCAGAATACCGTACTTGGTCTTATCAATCTGGAGCAGAATAGAATAATGAAAATATTTACCTTTGTATCTCTTCTATTCATGCCTCCTACCGTAATTGCAAGTATCTATGGAATGAACGTAGATCTCCCTATAATAGGAGGAATGGTGGACTTTGCTGTAATAATGATGATTATGATGTTCTCTGTGGTTACTGTCTCTATCCTCTTCAAAAGGAAGAAGATGCTCAAATAAGACAATAACTTACATAGAAAACGGCCAGATTCAAACCACTTAAACTTTACCTACATCCTTTGCTATGAATTTGTTATAAAGGGCAAGCGATAGCATACTCACAACACCTATTCCGGCAAATATGAGCCATAAAGTTTTCGGTTGATTCAAGTTATCTACGTATTTGACATAAAGTGAAGAGCCGAGGAATCCACCAATGCTGCTCCCTATAACGCCATACAGGAATGAGTACCCCAGATAGAGGGCCTTCTTATCTGACGGAGCAATAAGCCCGATATATGAGATAAACTTAGGATGAGTTGTCATCTCACCTAGTGTAAATACCATAATTCCTGTTATAAATATCCATGGAGATGAGGAGAATGCGAGAATTGCCATACCAATTGTACCAAGGCCGATTCCTGTTATCATTGTCGGTAATGCGGGACTCTTTTTTACTATGTTTGAGACAAATAGCTGAAGAATAATAATTACACCGGCATTGATTACCGTTACATGTTCTACATCAAACTCCCAACCCGGATTGTTGACAAAGATTCCCAAAAATGAGTTGACTGCACCGTTTACAACGGTCATATCTATAAAATCTCTTACATACCACAGCACAGTGCCAAACATCTGAAAATATAGAATCCAGAACAATGAGTATAGGAAAATCATAAGTATAAATCTCCAGTCTCTAAGCACAAGAACCATATCCTTGAATACTTTTCCGAGACTCTTGTTGCTCTTCTCTTTTGCGGGCTCCTTGTATAGGAAAAGATTTATAAGTAGCAGTAAAAACCCTGTTATTGCAGCCATATAAAAGATATAGCTGTAAGAGTATCTCTTAAGAATTGGAACAAGGATTAAAGGAAAGAGGAATGCTCCCAAGTTAATTGACCAGTAGAATATCCCAAAACCAAGTCCGGAATTAGATTCATTTGTAGTCCTGGCTATTGTGCCGGAGATAACAGGTTTGAAAAACCCTGCCCCAATTGCCATGATTATCAAAGAGAAGAAAACCAACATATAGCTGTTGGAGAATCCGGTAAATGAGTAGCCAAGAATCATGCAGATAAAGGCAAATGAGAGTACCTTTCTGTAGCCGTATCTATCACCTATTGCCCCGGAGATAATAGGTAGAAAATAGAGAAGAGGAGGTATTGTTCCCAGGATTGCACCTGTCTGCTCCTTACTGAATCCAAGGCCTCCGCTATCTCCTCCCAGTATAAGATATACAGAGAGAACAGACATTACTGCATAGTAAGAGCCTCTCTCAAGAAACTCCATAACAATTACTGTCCAGAAAATTTTTGGGAATGACCTTATACCGGTTTTGTTGCTGCT
>JAUYTB010000324.1 GCA_030695305.1 Bacteroidales bacterium | reverse complement strand
ATTTTCATTTTGTAATCAATTATTTGATTTAACTTTTAAACAAAGATTTACGCCCTAATGACGCATCAACTTTTACAAACGCAGTTACTATAAAGGTGAATAGATAACAAATCATAATCCAATAGAAAAAGTGTTTATACCCAACCAACTCCTGAAGCCATCCTGCAAACATTCCTGGAATCATCATCCCAAGAGCCATGAATGCGGTACAAATTGCATAGTGCGCCGTCTTGTGACTGCCGTCGGAGAAGTATATCATAAACAACATATAGGCAGTAAAACCAAAGCCGTAACCAAACTGCTCAATAAAGACACAAAGGTTAATAACAAAGAGACTGTCCGGCTGGAATATAGCGAGATATACAAAAGAGAAGCTTGGCAGAGAGATGCTCAAAGCCATCGGCCAGAGCCATTTTTTAAGCCCCCCTACAGATGCAACAATCCCTCCTATTATACCTCCAAGTGTAAGACCAATGATGCCGACTGTACCATACACCATACCTACCTGACCTGTAGTCAAACCCATACCACCTAACTCCTTTGGATCTAAAAGGAAAGGAGTTACCATCTTTACAAGCTGTGCCTCTGCAAAACGGAAGAGCAGCATAAATGCGATTGCAATAACAACCTGTCTCTTTCGGAAAAATGATGCAAAAGTTTCAAAGAACTCTCTGAAAATAGTAGCAGGAGTAACATTTTTGGTTGCAACATCGCTCTGCGGCTTTGGAAGGACAAACTTATGGTAAAGTGCAATAGCAATAAAGAATCCTGCCAAAATAAAGAAGGTGATAGACCATGCAAATGTAATATTTCCGGATAGTCCGCGGAAAGAGGCAGAGGCCTCATCCTCCAGCTTTGGATCTACCTGAATAAGGATAAATGCCGGCTTTGTCCAGTTCTCCGATGTAAACTCAATTCTCTCTCCATGAGCCAGAAATATACTCTTATCACCTCTGCTGAATGAGTTATTAAGAACAATCTTCTCCCCGGGAGCAGGTGCTTTTGTTAGCCGAACCTCTACAAGAGAGGAGCTCCCTGTGAGCAGATGTACCTCTTTGCCCTCCCCCTCTTCTCCAAAGGTCTTGTTAATCCACAGTCCAAGCGGTCCGGATACGCTCCTTCCCCACCATGAGCCACCCTCTCCGCTGGCAGAAGTTAT
>JAUYTB010000322.1 GCA_030695305.1 Bacteroidales bacterium | reverse complement strand
TCTCGAAAAACAATTGGGAAAAGGATGATATTGTACAAAAGACAACCAATGCAGGCTACATCAATGTTGCTTCTCCCGAATTGACGGCACTTGATTTATTGGCTTATAACGAAAAAATTGGACTAAATAGAGCAACAACCGTATTGCAGGAATTGGCGCAAGCCATGAAAGTATCTGCACTTTCACGAACGGCCAAGCGATTCCCAAGCACTCCGGTCATTCAGCGCTTAGGCTATATTTTTGATAAAGTTTTAGGTGAAGAAAAGTTGGCCAAATCATTGTTGAAAATTTTAAAAAGTAGAACCATTGTCCCAGTCTTGTTGTCTGTTCAAAAAGAGAAACAAGGCGAGATAGATGAAGTGTGGAAAGTAATTAAAAATATGGAAATAGAAAGCGATTTATGATACCACAACGATACTTGGAAGAATGGAAATCGCAAGCCCCTTGGCCTACCAATGCACAAGTCGAACAAGATTTAATCATTACAAGGGCGCTAGTAGAAATATTTTCCGACGATTTATTGAAAAATGCATTGGCTTTTCGTGGTGGGACAGCCTTGCATAAGTTGTATTTACAGCCACAAGCTCGCTATTCCGAAGACATTGATTTAGTGCAAATCAATTCTGAACCAATCAATCCTATCCTCAAACAAATCCGTGAGCGACTGTCGTTTCTCGGTACAAAGCGGACGGTAAAGCAACACATTCACAACAACACCATCATTTACCGTTTTGACACAAGCACACAGCCGATAATCAATTTGCGGTTGAAAATAGAAATCAATACGCGCGAACATTTTAATGTGTTAGGATTAAAACAGATTCCCTATAAAGTAGAAAACGGTTGGTTTTCAGCTGAATGTATGCTGACGGGGTACGAATTAGAAGAACTCTTGGGCACAAAACTACGCGCCTTGTATCAACGCCGAAAAGGTCGCGATTTATTCGATTTATACTGGGCTTTGAGAAACCAACAAGTTGATATTGTAAAACTTATACATTGTTACAAGACCTATATGCAGTCTTCGGTTGACAAGCCTCCTACACAAAAACAGTTTCTTATTAATATGGCAGAAAAAATGACTGACCACGAATTTCTAGATGATATTCATATTATCCTCAAGCCGGGAATAGATTATACCAATGAGGATGCATGGGAAGTGGTGAAGAGAGAAATAATTGAAATAATTTAGAAATTATGAAAAAAAACAGCCGAGTAATATCTGATGCTCCGGAATCGAATGCAGGAGATGATTTACATATTCTTTGGTCTATACGAAAATCACTCGAATTATTGAATACGGATGATTCTGCACTAAAAGCAATTACTGTAGAAACCGCGAATTGTCTATTTTTAAGTTGTCCGAAAAATAGGAGTAGGTCCTCCTTATTATTACTTTTAAATAAGACATCAAAAATGAAATTTTTTTATTATCTGTTTTTTGCTCTCATTTTATTTGGTTGTAACAGTTCCGAAGAAAAAAAGACCACAGAACCTACCTATCCGATATCTATAAAATTATTCGATGACGGACAAATACTATCTCTGGATTTATCAAAAGCAACCTTTCGCGTTAAGGCGGCTCCATGGTTGGTAAATAGAACCGTGTCTTGTTCTGAGTTATTTGATTCTTTATGGTATGTTCCTCTGGAAACAAATGATAAATGTCTAATAGGACGTATTTCAGAGGTCCTGTTTACTGAAAAAGAATTTATTGTTGTAGATAGAAAAACCCAGCGTATTCTCAGGTTTTCTGCAAATGGAGATTTTTTAAATCAAATTGGAGATATTGGTAGAGGACCAAGAGAATATGTTGGTATCGGAGATCTACAAAGTATTGGCAATGGGGATGATGGACATCTATACATAGGTACATTTGACAAATTACTTCATTATCGACTAAATGGAGTATTTGTAGAATCTATCCCACTTATAGGTAGAAAAGAGTACATAATTATCGACTCCTCCTCTATTGCTGTTGCTCAGGATATTTCCAATGGTAACGCCCCTTACAGGTTAGTAATTCAGAATTTTAGAGGTGACACTTTGCAAAAATTTCCAAATTATTTAAAGTTCGAACGTCCTAAAACTACTATTTCGAATAGTGCCTTGGTAAGCAAATTCTCCAGATATAAAGATGAAATTTACTATAAGTTCCCCTATTCTGATACAGTCTTCCTGATAAACGGCAGTAAGCTCGAACCGAGGTATATTATTGATTTGGGTAAATTTAAAAGACCAGATGACTGGATTCCCGAAAAAGGTCTTCAACCGGTAGCAGATTATTCAAAACATGGTTTTTATCAGTTCTCCTTTGAGGTTCAGGAGATGGATAAATATCTGTATATAAATGCCTTTTCTACCGGGAGATTTGGGGGGCATACAAAGTGTTTTTTGTACGATAAATCAATAGACAGCACAATATTTATAAACCCAGCTAAAGTAATGGACAAAGTATATGTAAATGGATTTGAAAATGACTTTGACGGAGGTCAACCTCTTATGCCGGAATGGGTTAGTTACAAATATACAATCGGAAGGTTTACTTATTTAAACACAATAACTCGATATCCCGATATCATTAAGGATAAATATAAAAGCAAAACGATAAGAGCTCAAATGGAAAATATTATTAAGAATCATGATACTAATGATAATCCTGTTTTAATTGTGGCGAGAAATAGGAGTTTTCAAACTCCAAATAACAACGTTAGTAATTAAATTATGAAAAAAGTAACTCCGTTATTATTTTTATGTTTATTGGCCGGATGTACCGAGTCTTTAAAAAATGAGAATAAAGGAGATCTGGCGGAACCATATTTGATATCTTTCGATATTGAAAATTTGTCTGACATAGATGCTCCAATGATGAGCGATGTTATTGATTCGTTCGAATATATTAAGCTGGAATATAATCCAAAACTTCCTATTGGATTTATAACAGATTATGATCGCCCTCACATAACAAATGATTATATATTTATAGATTGCTCTCATGGAGCAGGTCTTCTTCAATATAAACGGAGCGGAGAGTTTGTACGTAAAATTGGTTCACACGGTAGAGGTCCAGGTGAATATTTACAACTAAAGGGATTTGTGATAGATGAAAAAATGGGAATAATATATACCATTCCGAACTGGAAGAAATCAATAGGTAAATATGACTATCATAGTGGCAAATTTCTTTCTGAAATTCCAATTTTAGATTTAAATGGTCAACCGGTATCTGAAAATAATATTTTTAATCTCTCCCTTTTAAGTGAAAATTATGGTTTTGCTAATCTCTATGGTGGAAACCGAACTAAGATGGAAGAGTGTGACCTCTTTTATACTATCGATCTGACAATTGGAAAAA
>JAUYTB010000317.1 GCA_030695305.1 Bacteroidales bacterium | reverse complement strand
GACTTTGACGACTTTTGTGGCAAAATATAGAGTTATTTCCCGGGTTTTTACGGTTATTTCCCGCCCATAGCTGCCTGCCTTTTATGGGGCGGCAGCTGCGAGAATAACCGTAACCCGAGAATAACTCCGGCTTTTCCCGGTGTTGTAATGGGTTTATCTGGTGTGCTAATGGTTTTATCAGCCCGTAAAGTGTAAAAAGTAGCGTCTCTGCTGTGGCAATCCACATTTGTATGCATTAAGATTGTCCACATTTGCATTCAAGGTCCACAACCCTTGCCAAGGTATGCATTTGCATGCAAGGTCCACAACCCTTGCCAAGGTAAAATTGTCAATGGAATGACAAAATTTACGTAAAAATAGTCAATGCAATGACAATGTTTTTCCTGTAACAAAGAGTAGGGTTGTACTATAGGGAAACATTTCGTAGCTTTACATAGAAGGAGTGCGAAAATGAAAACAAATAACAAAATGCCCCTTGATGAATTCAAGGAAAAGAAATATGGAGCAAAAGGAGCTAAATCGAGAAGCGATCTTGATCATGGCTTAGAAAGCTTTAAACTTGGAGCTCTTTTGCAAGAAGCAAGGCTTGAAAAAGGGTTAACCCAGGCCGAGCTTGCAGGAAGGGCAGGAACTACAAAATCTTATATTTCAAAGATTGAAAATAATATCAAGGAGGTAAGACTATCAACTTTACAAAAAATTGTACATTTTGGGTTAGGTGGACAGATTGAAATTTCCATTAAATTAGAGGAATAAATGCCATTCGAATTATGACACTATTTTTATCTGATGCAAAATTGAAATCAGTTTTACTGTTGATTATTATTACAGTTTTAGCACCACTAACTTTATCCGGTCAAATCTCATTGAGAGTTGAGATTTTGGGATTAAAGAGCAGTAATGGTCAGATATTATTGGAGTTGAGTAATGAGAAGGGAGAAAAAATATCTTCATTTATTCAAACGATAGAAGAGAACAGATCTGTAATCGTTATCAAAAACCTGGTGCCGGGACGTTACTCTTTTAAATACTTTCATGATCAAAACAAAAACCAGATTCTGGATTTGAACAGAGCAGGGATTCCTAAAGAGGGATTTGGTTTTTCAAATAATGCAAAAGGGACTTTTGGGCCCCCATCTTTTAAGAGAACAATTTTTCTCTTAACGGGTGATACAACACTAAAATGTACTCCTACATACTATTAAAATGCACTCCTACATACTATTAAACATTATTTTATGCAGATTAGCGATAATATTACCTCTACAGAGCAAAATGTTTTTGATAAAAGATTAACACTTGAGCTAATAAAAGAGCTCTGGTCAAAGACATACAACACTCAGGGCAGGCCGGATTGGTCTCATATTCTTCCTTACTACGACAAAAATATCTATTTTAGAGACACTATTCAGGAGTTAAACGGAATTGAGTCTTTTACAGCTATGACAGAACGCTTGGCATTGAGGTCTAAAGACCTTAAAATGAAGATTGTAAATGCATTAATGGAGAATGACATTGTATTCCTGGAGTGGGAGATGACCCTAAGTTTTAAAAAATATCCAAGCTCAGTTTTATATGGTTCTAGTCGGCTCAAGATAAATCAAGAGGGCAAAATTGCTGAGCAGAGAGATTATTACGATTTGTGGGGAGATATTTTTGACAATATTCCGCGATTTTGTAAAGTTTACAGGAAGTTTATGAAAAAGAAGTTTGGTTGATATTTGCTTATGAGAAACAGTAGAAAATTCTTTCAATACTTTATGGAGTATAGGTGGGCGAACATTTTTGCAATGATTAGAAATAGTCGATTATCTCCAAAAATTTGCACGGATAGCTTCAAAAACAGACTTGTTGTTATAACAGGCGCAACATCCGGGATAGGTTATTATACTGCCCGCAAATATGCCTCACACAAAGCAGATCTTTTGCTTATTAACAGGAGTGTGCAAAAATCCTTGGCTCTTTGCAAAGAGCTAGAGACGGAGTTTGGAGTTAAATGCAGTTATAAAATTGCAGATTTAAGCCTCTTGTCAGAGATAAAAAGGGTTGCTAACGAGCTTGCAGATATGGACTCTCCCATAGATGTGCTTATACACAATGCAGGGGTCTATCTTACAAAAAAAGAGATGACTGCAGATGGGATAGAGAAGGTATTTGTCGTGCACTATCTATCTACATTTATAATAAACTACCGGTTAAGAGAAAAGCTAAAGTCGCAAGAGAGGGCGAGAATCATAATGGTTGGATCGGAGGGACATCGCTTTGCCGCATGGGGATTAAGAGTTGACGATTTGAATTGGGAGAGGCGAAGATATTCTGGGTTGAAGAGTTATGGATCTGCAAAAACTGCTCAGCTTTTGTCAATGATTCTTTTTGACGACATATTCAAAACCAGTAGTGTCACAATCAATACAATGCATCCCGGAGCTGTTAAAACAGATACCGGACAGGAGAATGGAGCTCTCTATCGATGGTTTAAAAAGAATTTTTTGGATAAAAGTTTAAAATCGCCCGAAATATCTGCCGAGGCGCTATACTATTTGGGGGCCAGTGGAGATGTTGATGTTGAGGGTGTAAGCGGTAAATTTTTTAATCTGACCACCCTGGAAGAGCCCGCCCCGCCGGCTTTAGACAGAGATGTTGCCGTTCAATTATGGGACATAAGTCTCAAAATGTGCGGGTTATAGGTTCTAAGTTTTTATAGTTTAGAGAATAATTATATGGAGGAGATTAATTCAGTTGCAAATAGATTTGACACTATAGTTGTTGGAGGGGGCATCGCAGGCCTAACCTCTGCGGCTTATCTTTCACGTTCCGGACATAGAGTGCTTCTTATTGAGAAAAACAGGGAGCTTGGAGGCCTTGTTAACTCATTTACTCATAATGGTTTTCATTTTGATGCAGGGGTGAGGGCACTGGAGGATGCCGGTATCATTTTTCCGATGCTAAAGGAGCTAAATATTCAGCTCGATGTTGTAAAGAGTCCTGTGTCGTTAGGGATTGAAGATGAGATAATTGACATTGAAACAATATCAGATCTGCAAAAATATAGGGGGCTGCTCTTAAAATTTTTCCCGGAGAGTGAAGCAGATATTGATAGTGTTCTAAAGATAGTCCGGAGAGTAATGAAGCATATGGATGTTCTTTATGGTATTGAAAATCCGGTGTTTAAAGATTTGAAAAAGGATAGAGAGTTTCTATTCAAAAAACTCCTCCCTTGGTTACCAAAATTCATCTTTACCGTTGGAAAGATAAACCGAATGAATATGCCGGTTGAGGATTATTTAAAAACAATAGTAAAAAATCCCTCCCTCAACGATATAATCTCTCAACACTTCTTTAAAAATACACCTGCTTTTTTTGCACTAAGTTATTTCTCTTTGTATCTGGATTATTTCTACCCGAAAGGTGGTGTTAGTAAGCTGTGTGATGCCTTGAAAGAGAAGATTTTGGAGATGGGAGGGGAGATAAAAACCGAGACAAAAATCATTGAAGTACTGCCCGGGATATCTCTTTTAAAGGATCAAAACCTGGCAGAGTATAAATATCAAAATCTTATCTGGGCTGCTGATCTTAAAACCCTCTATAAAATTATAGATTTACAGGGGGTCGGGGATAAGATTAAAGTAAAACTGGATGAGACAAAAATCAAGATGTTGAAAAACAGAGGTTGCGACTCTGTTTTCTCTCTGTTTCTAGAGATTGACGAACCTTTGGAGAGCTTTGGTAAGATTGCGAACGGGCACTTCTTTTATACTCCTTCAAAACAGGGTTTAGGCGAGACTCACAGGAGCGAACTGGACTATCTGCTTAGGAATTTTGAGTCAGTAAAAAAGGAGCAAATAATATCCTGGACACACAAGTTTACTAAGCTAAACACTTATGAGATCTCCATTCCGGGGCTTAAAGACTCTCAATTGGTTCCGGAGGGAAAAACGGGAATGATTATCAGCTTGCTTGCAGAGTACGATCTGTTTAAAAAAATCCAAACCGCCGGCTGGCTTAGTGAATTTGTACAGGAGCTAGAAAATTGTATAATAGATGTGATATCACAATCTGTCTACCCGATGCTAAAAGATAAAATCATTGGGCGCTTTTCATTCTCTCCGTTAAGTATAGAGAGTAGGGTTGGCAGCTCAGAGGGGGCCATCGTTGGTTGGTCATTTGAAAAAGCAATGCCGGTTATAAATAAGATCCAGTTTTCTGACCGGTCGGTGCTCACGCCTGTTCCCTCAATCTTCCAGGCAGGCCAATGGGCTTATAGCCCTGCAGGAGTTCCGATGTCGATACTTACCGGAAGATTAGCTGCAAAAAAGTGCACCTTGGCAAGGGTTGTGGACCTTGACGACTTTTGTGGTAATTAGCTCCACATTTGCATGCAAGGTCCACAACCCTTGCCAAGGTCTCATTTCATTCTGTGAATATTGCAACTCTTTTCATTAATTGTGTAAAAACTCTCCATTAATATTATTCAACTTTATTCTTTTAAAGATATTCATATGAATATTGAAAATGAATGATGATGAAGAGTTCTTTTATAAAAAATATACATTCGTTTGGTCAATCAATTTGGTTGGACTACATACGACGTGATCTAATCACAAGTGGTGAACTTAGGCGGTTAATTGAGGGGGATGGACTTAGGGGCATGACATCGAACCCATCTATTTTTGGTAAGGCTATCGCAGAGAGTAATATTAACGACCAAAATATCCATTACCTCGCCCTTAATAAAAAAACCAGTATAGAGATCTATGAATTAATTAGTCAGCAAGATGTACAAAATGCTGCTGATGAATTCAAAACACTATATGACCAAACACAAGTAATAAAACCCCCAATAAATAGATAACTATTCATTAAAAAGGAGAAAAGCTATGTTAGTAAGTATTAAATCCCTAAAAGGGTACAAATTAAACAGTATCGATGGCGAAATCGGTAAAGTTAAGGAGTTCTACTTCGACGATAAGCATTGGGTAGTTCGTTACCTGATAGCAGATACAGGCAACTGGCTTATAGGGAACAAGGTGTTAATATCACCTTATGCATTGGTTTCGGTTAATAAAGAGCTGGAGCAGATAGATATCAGTCTGAGCAAAAATCAGGTTGAGGAGAGCCCTCCTCTAAATAGTGACAAACCTGTCTCTCAGCAATTTGAGGTGGCCTATTATGGGTATTACGGGTATCCCATATATTGGAGTGGTGCAAGCATGTGGGGTGCATATCCTTATATTATTCGGGACAGAGAAGAGTGGAAAAAATCCGACAAGCAGGATAAAAACTGGGATCCACATTTAAGAAGCACCGATGAGGTTAGTGGTTACCAAATCCAGGCAAATGACGGCGAAATGGGTCATATTGTTGATTTTATTATTGACGAAGAGACTTGGGCAATCCGTTATTTGGTAATTGATACAAAAAACTGGTTTGGTGGCAACAAAGTTCTGATCTCTCCAATTTGGGCCGACTATATTAGCTGGAACGAATCCAAAGTTTTTGTTAACCTCTCTTTAGAGGAGGTAAGACAGGCTCCGGAGTACTCAGAAGAGGCTCTTCTAACACGAGATTACGAAATAGAGTTGCATAGACATTATGATCTAAATGATTATTGGTCTTAAGTGCACCTTGGCAAGGGTTGTGGACCTTGACGACTTTTGTGGCTAACTAGCAGTTCTCGCAGTAGGAACGCCAGTCTCACAGTAGGACTATTCTTACCCAGCCGGCTAACAAACAACCCCTAGTCCACAACCCTTGCCAAGGTCTCATTTTACACCTTCATTACACAAATTAGCCCCCTCATCCTCTTTTGCTTTTTATGTAGAGAGGGTGTCTCTACTTTTGTTGCTTAATAAGGTGGTTAAAAAGATAGTTAGTTATGGGCCTTTTTGTAAAAACAGCTTTACGTATGATTTTAGTTTTGATCTCATTCCTGGTGACATTGATTTTGACAATGTTAATTGTATTGCAGATATACAGTATGGGAAAACCTGCTCCATTTCTGGATGAAGCGGGTAATGTGTTAGAAAACAGTATCTCAGAAAAAATCTTTGTAAATATAAATGGGTTGGAGCAGGGGATGTTTATCAAAAGCAGAGATTTATCGAATCCGGTACTGCTCTATCTTCATGGTGGCATTCCCGATTATTTTCTCTCAAAAAAATACCCGGCGGCTCTCGAAGAGTACTTCACAGTGGTTTGGTGGGAGCAGAGAGGGTCTGGTCTCTCTTATTACGCGGACATACCCCGGGAGTCGATGACGCTGGAGCAGATGATATCGGATACAAAGGAGGTGACCAACTATCTGCGTAAACGCTTTGGGAAAGAGAAGATCTACCTCTTGGGACGCTCCGGAGGAAGCTTTATTGGTGTGCATGTGGCTGCGCAGTCACCGGAATTATACCACGCATATATTGGTGTTGGGCAGATGTCTAACCATTTTGAATCAGAAAAAATTGCTTACCAATATATGCTAAAAAAATATAGCGATGCCGGGGACAGGAAGATGGTACAAAAGCTTGAGGATTCGCCAATTACAGACAAAATTCCATACGGCTACCTAAAGCTGCGCGATAAAGCCATGCACAAAATTGGGGTTGGCACAACACGTGAAATGAGGTCGATAATAACCGGGATCTTTTTGCCATCGCTTACCTGTAGAGAGTATACATTAAGGGAGAAGATTAAAATATGGCGTGGTAAAGCCCGGGCCGGCGTTCACCCTCTGTGGGATACGATTTTAGCCACCGATCTATCCACCAAAGTTCCTAAAATTGATATTCCGGTCTATTTTTTTCACGGGATCTTTGATTACACTGTCTCTTACAATTTGGCAAAAGAGTATTTCGAGAAGTTAAATGCCCCCATAAAAGGGTTTTACACATTTGAAAAATCTGCACACAGTCCAATATTCGAACAGCCGGACAGAACCAAAGAGATCCTTTTGACCTTGGCAAGGGTTGTGGACCTTGACGACTTTTGTGGTAATTAGGTCCACATTTGCATGCAAGGTCCACAACCCTTGCCAAGGTCTCATTTTCCATCTTTATAGTCTTTTCTATACTGGATAAAGCCTCTGATAACAAATAGAATAAAAGGAGAGAGAACAACAGTAACTAGTAGTACCTTATCGGTGCTAAATCCCAGCACTTCGCCTATACCAATAACAGAAAAAATGGTTAGAACCAGCAGTGTGAGGTTTAACCGCTCTCCGTTTTTTGTGATAATTAGAGACATTCGCTGCTGCATCTGATCTCTAAGCGCCTGAATGTCAATTGTCATCTGATCTATCAAAACACTTCTGTCTTGTGATTTTTCTACCTCTTCTAAGTATCCTTTTTTGAGATTTAAATAGAGCGGTGATTTTTTACCCGATATATCCTCCTCTAGCGTGTTTAGTTTTGACTCTACCGTTTTTTTAATTTGCTCACAAACAATTTTATGTTTGGAAAAATCGTTTTGAAGATCGGCTAATTTATTATTATCTGCTTTAAGATCTTTATAGTTACTATTAGGTATGGTTTGTCCCATACCCGATAGTATTTTCATATTCGCCCACATTGTAGAGTACAATCTTAATGAGATGTTAAAAAGAGTATACTGGAATAGCACTTTTTTAAGCAAATTACATAATTGGGCATCGGGCACACCTACACATACCAGCGCCTTTACACCTATAAAAATATGACATTCGTTTGTGCTGTAATGGCCTATTATCCAGTCGGTAATAGGGGTTAAGAGATTTTTTGCAGATTCGTCCTCTAAAAACTCTTGGGTAGATGTTATATTTACCCCAACTCCATCGGTAATAACCATAGCATAGGATGACAAAGATTCGCAAAGCTTTGAATTATCTTTAGTACCGTAAGAGCACTTGAGAAGAGACATTTGAGTATCGGTTAATATTGGTAAAAACTGAGAAGCGAACTGGGCTTCTATGTTTCCAATAATGTCCTTAATATGAGCAATCTCTATCTGCCGGTCAAATTCTAATCCAATATAACATGCTCCATCCTTATCAATATCCAGCCCTTTTGCATCGGTATCGGAGTGATGATTTTTAATGATTGCCTTTAACTCTCCAGATATAGTAAAATGAACTGGTTGCAGAAAACATCCGGAACTCTCCATTTTGAATGTTCCATCTTCCAGGTTTTGCACCTCTCCCTTCATCCCGAATGCTGTAGGGGCGGTATATTTTTTATGCGAGCCCAGATGTCTGTTGAGCGAGACTAAATTGTTCACTCCCATAGGTATCCACTCACAAACAACAAGCTTTGGGTTGACAAAATATTTAGTATCCATAGTGGTAAATTATATAAAGAAGGGATTGTGTGGAGGAATCTTTGAAGAGTTGTCGGGGCTCTGAGCAAATGATTTCAGAAATCCCTTAATTGGTTGGCTTTGATAACGGCAGCACAAGTGAGGAGCATCGTTTAAGAGCTTTATCTTTTTTATCTCTCCTCCATTGCAACTAAGCTCTCTCTTAATATTATCAAAGGTTTTTTTTATTTCTGGGGATGTGTTTAGCAGATATTTAACGTATTGATGACCTAATATTGTGCATTGATGAGCATTTACATCATGTGAAGTCTTACTTCGGGAACGGGCACGAAGCAACAGTCCGTTGTCTCTTAAAATGTTTATATCTGCCATAAATTTTTTCGATTCCCAAATATAACGCCTCTCCTCTTTGTAGTCGTAAACCAGAAGCTCGTTAAGATTGTAGTTGAAAAATCCCTTTTGAGATAGGTAAAACACTAAAGCACACGCAGCAGTATATTGCAGATATGTGTACTCTTGCTCATTTGTATACAAACTATACGCAAAAAGAATGCATTTTTGGTCTTTATCAATTGATACTTGACTAAGAGTGTTGATCTCCATAAGCAATTAATTTTAAGATTTTGTAATCCACTTCTCTATTTTAGGCGGGGTGTAGTTTTCCATCTTCTCCAGAAGCTCCTCTATGTTGTCACTTATAATGATCATCTGTTGGTGCTCCATCTTCAGGAATCCGTTGTCAACCATTTTTGCGACAAAAGCTATAAGGGAGTCAAAGAACCCGTTAACATTTAAAATAGCAATTGGCTTCTTATGAAGCCCAAGCTGAGCCCAGGTGAGCATCTCAAAGAACTCTTCGATTGTGCCAAAGCCTCCCGGCAGAGCGATAACTCCGTCGCTTAGTTCGCTCATTCTACTCTTTCTTTCGTGCAGATTATCAACTAGTATCAGTTCGCTTATTTTACTGTGAGCCAACTCTTTTGATTGTAAAAAATGGGGTAATACTCCAATTACCCTCCCTCCGCAGCTTAAAACGCCATCAGCGATAGCACCCATAAGACCCACATTAGCACCTCCATAAACAAGTTCTATGTTCTGCTTTGCTAATGTTTGTCCAAGCAGAGTCGCTGTTGATTGATAGACAGGATCATTACCAAAACTTGATCCGCAAAATACTGTTATTCTCTTCATTTTTGGCTTTGCCAGAGTTTGATGTATCTGTAAGTTAATTAGTTAGTTATAAATCGCAGTTTTCCAAATTTGGAAAATTGGCATTTGTATGCATTTGTATTTCAAATAGTTACCTCAAACTCTGGCAAAGTACCTCATCGATAAATATAAACGCCTCTCCTCCGGCGCCAAGATGCCAGTCTGGTATTCTCCCGTAATTTACCGCCTTTACTTTTACATATCTGCCTTTGGCATTGGTTTTCAGCTGACTGCTTTGCGTGCTGGTTTTCAGCTGACTGCCTTGACCGCTGGATTTCAGCTGACTGCTTTGCGTGCTGGTTTTGAACTGATTATCTTTGGTGTTGAGTTTTAGCTCAAAATCTTTTTGTGTTATTTGGTAGTCGTTGTCGGGTATTGTGTTTACAATCTTTCCGGCCTCATAAAAGTTGATGCCATCGTCGGAGAGGTAAAATGTAACGCTTTTTGGGAACCAAATCCATGAGCGGATGTCCTGGATAAAGCCGGCTGCAAGATATTCTATGTTTACAACCTTGCCCAAGTCAATGATTGCCTCAAAATCTCTCCCCTGATATCCCTGCCATCCACCAAGGCGCCAATTTTCTGTGCCTCTTATACCGTCAATAAGTGCCTCTGGTCCGCCTCCGGTGTAGTTTCTGTTGTATTCACTGTTTATTACAACAGATCTGTTAAGCTCAATCTTTGTGAATCTCCCCTCAACGCTTTTGCTCAACCCCAGATCTTTGCTCAACCTCAGATCTGTGCTCAACCCCAAATCGTCACTCAACCCCAAATCGTCACTCAAACCCTCTTTCCAGGCAACTGCTTTTACTGTTGTGGTAGAGTAGAGGGTTAGGGGAGAGATGTACTCTGTAGAGGTTGTGTTGGGTTCGCTACCGTCCAGGGTGTAGTAGATTTTGCATCCGGGTATGATTGTTCCCATGGAGAGCTGCATAGAGTCTCTAAAAATCGGACCATCTGCAACAAGATATGGAATTGGCACAATCAGCTCATCCTCAATTGTTGTTACGGGGATGTTACCCGGTCCGGTGCCCCAATCTTTGTTTGGTTTACTGCCCATAACAAAACGCAGCTCTCCGCCGGACATAATGGAGTTGTGCGAGATATACGATTTATTGTAGCTCTCTCCGTTAAGCGTTGCCGATTGGATGTAACGGTTTTTGGCAGATACACCTTTTGCCACTATTCTAAAGAGATTGCCGTTTTCTAGTTTGATATCTGTTTGCGGCAACCATGGAGTTCCAATAATGTAGTCCGTTTGCCCCGGAGTGACAGGGTAGAAGCCCATAGCGCTCATAACCAGCCAGGCAGACATCTGCCCGCAATCTTCGTTACCACTAAGCCCGTTTGGCTCATCTGTAAAGAAATCATCCATAATCTGGCGAACGCGGTATTGTGTTTTCCAAGGTTGGTCAACAAAGTTGTATAGATATGCCATATGGTGGCTCGGCTCATTTCCCTGTGCATACTGACCGATAAGCCCTGTGATATCCTTCATATCCATTCCGGTAACCGGGGCGTCGGTTTCAAAAAGTTCATCTATTTTGGCGGCGAGTCTCTCCTTGCCTCCATGAAGCTGAATTAACCCTGTAATATCCTGAGGGACATAGAAACTGTAGTGCCAAGAGTTGGCCTCCACAAAGTGCCAGTCTATTGTTGTGGGGTTAAATGGTGTGAGCCAGCTCCCGTTGAGGCGTGGTCTCATAAAGCCGGTAGTTTTGCAGAAGATATTTTTGTACGATTGGGCTCTCTCTATATACTCTCTGTAAAGGGTCTCGTTGCCCATCTCTTTTGCCATTACCGCAATACACCAGTCGTTATATGCATATTCCAGAGTTTTGGAGATAGACCCATGCTCTTTATCCGAAGGAACATGTTGATGCTTAATATATACTCCCAACCCATAGTGCTCTTGAGTTGCGCTGTTTACCATCGCTTTAAGCGCAAGATCGCCATCAAAGTCCCTGATCCCTTTAATCCAGGCATCTGCAATAACCGAGATTGCATGGTTCCCAAGCATACAAAAAGTTTCGTTTCCGGCCAGCTCCCAGATTGGCAGCAGCCCCCCTTTTTGATAGATATTTAGCATTGTATGGATGTAGTCTGCAGATCTCTTTTGGTCAATAATTGTCATAAGAGGGTGCCAAGTCCTGTAGGTATCCCAAAGCGAGAAGATAGTGTAGTTCGTAAATTCATTGGCTGTATGGATGTTGCGGTCTATTCCCCTGTATCGTCCATCGCTGTCCATAAAGATATTTGGCTGTAACATTGTGTGATAGAGGGCAGTATAGAAGACTCTCATCTGCTTTTTAGATCCGCCTTTAACGGCAATTTTGCTTAACTCTTTGTTCCATAGGGCCCAACTCTTTTCGCGAACCTCATCGAAACCCCACTCCGGGATCTCGCTCTCCATATTTATACGAGCTCCATGGGAGTCAACTGCAGATAGTGAGACTTTTACCTCTATCTGCTCCCCTTTTTTTGTCTCAAAGCCAACAAATGCTTTAATCTTAGTTCCCTGGATTTTAGTTGCTTGGCCGGTAATTGTATCATTCACAGCAATCCCGCTCCTGGAGAATGGTTTGGAGAACTCCATATGAAAATACCAGATCACATCATCTGCCCAGTTAGAGGAGCGCCTCATTCCCCTGATTTCATGATCGTTAATAATCTCTATCCATGAGTCGGTTACTTTGTCTCTATGCTCAAGATCTATGATAATATTGGAGAGTTCGCTAGCAGGAAAGGTGTAACGGTGGTACCCGACTCGGGCTGTTGTAGTCATCTCTGCCAAAACACCCGGTTTATCTAGCCAAACCCTGTAGTAGCCGGCCTCTGCCTTCTCGCTCTCTTTTTTGAATGCGCTGGAATAGAGGGTGTTGTTAAAAACGGGCTCCCCGACCACAGGCATAAGCAGTATATCTCCATAGTCGCTTATCCCTGTTCCGTTAAGTGCAGTGTGGGCAAAACCGTAGATAACTGAGTCACTGTAGTGGTAACCGGAGCATCCATCCCATCCGGTAAGTCTGGTTTGCGGAGAGAGTTGTACCATTCCAAAGGGTACAGTTGCACCTGGATATGTATGGCCGTGGGCGTCTGTGCCAATAAATGGATTGACAAACGATGCCGCGCCATTTTTTTCTATGGTGTTTAAGCACGATTGTAATATTAGACTCCCAATTAAGAGTATAGCCAAAACTCTATTTTTCATCATTATACAAATTTAGGTTATATATTTTTTGGTCTATATCCTCTCCAGCCGTAGAAGGCGAGGTAGAGGTATGGTAAAATAAGTATCAGATAGGAGATTTGGATACCAAAGTTGTCGGCGGCAATGCCTATAAGTAGCGGCAGGATGGCTCCCCCGAGAATTGCCATTACCAGAATCGATGACCCTTGGGAGGTATCTTTGCCCAGGCCGTCAATTGCAAGGGTAAAGATGTTAGACCACATTATTGAGTTAAAGAGACCCACTCCCACAATTGCCCACATAGATGTCAATCCGCCGGTGAATACTGTTACAAGAAGTAACCCTATGATAAAGAAACTGAACACCGTAAGAGTCCTGGATGCCAAGCTCTTTCCTATAATAAATCCAAGGAGATTTAGAGCTATCAGAATAAAGAATGGTGTTACAACAGAGAGTGATACAGAGCTTCCAAGATATGTGCTCAGGTATATAACAAAGAATCCTGCAATAGAGATAAGTACCATATAGGCATATTTGCGTCCTTTTGTAATTAGTGACCCCAGAGATACTGCTCCAATAAAGCGGCCAATCATGGCTCCTCCCCAATAGAAAGCCAGGTATGTCTTGGATTCCATCTCGGTGTAGGATAGGATCTCCTCCAGGTAGTTGATTATTGTACTTCCAATTGACACCTCTGACCCTACGTAAAAAAAGATGGCTATTGCTCCAAGTGAGAGTTGACTATACTTTAGTGCACCGGCCCCTTTGCCTGCCGACTGTGTGCCCTGCATTGACGGTAGTTTTGCAAATGCAAATACTACAGCCAGAAACAGGAAGATAGATGCGAAAACTATATAGGGAATCTGCACTCCTGCCGCAGACATCGTTAGGCCTCCGTCTGTAAGGATCTCTTCTCCGGCTTTATTGAGCAGCGGTGTTCCGCTCCCTGCGAAAAAATGGAACAAAAGGTATCCGCCAATGATTGGAGCAATGGTTGTCCCAAAAGAGTTAAACCCCTGTGAAAGATTTAATCTGCCGGATGCTGTCCGGGGTGAGCCAAGTATTGCAACATAGGGGTTTGCTGCTATCTGAAGTATTGTAAACCCCAGCCCCAGTACAAAAAGGGCAATAAGGAAAAAATTGTATATTCTAAAATGTGCTGCCGGATAGAATAAAAAACAGGCAATTGCAGATAGTAGAAGCCCGGCAATTATCCCTTTTTTATATCCGATTTTTTGAATAGGATCTCCTGTAAATGAAGATACTATAAAATATATGAGCGACCCTATAAAGTATGCTCCAAAAAAGGCAAACTGTATTAGCATTGCCTGAGTATAATTCAGTTCGAAGATCTTTTTCATATATGGAATAAGAATGTCGTTCATACACGTTATAAATCCCCACATAAAGAAGAGAATGGTAACGAGTATAAAACTGCCCCGGTAGTTTGAAGTTTTGTCCATAGTAGTTATTGTCGTTTATAGGTATTTGCTGGTTAGTGGTTTTTGTGTTTGATAAGAATCTCCTTAAAGTGCTTTAGTCCTTCGTAGTAGAAGAGGGTTTCGCCTTTAAAACCCTTCTCTCTGTTGAATCTTATTATCTCTTCGAACATTTGGTTGGATGGAATAACGTTATCTTCTACCTGGATCAAAACTCCCGGATAGAATAGCTCTCTCTCCTGAGGCCGGAGGTATTTTAACTGTTCGTTGAGGGTTGTTTTGTATGCCTCTATTGTGTGTCGGTACACTTGTGGAATTATCAAGTCACAATAGCCCCTTCGTAACCACTCTGGCCAATCTTGCAGATACTCCTCTTTAGCCCAAGGGTGTATGCTGGGTGCCATACTCACAATAATATTTGGTTTTATCTCTTTTGTCTCTCTGTATAATCTCCCAAGAAACTCTGTAAGTTTATCTGCACGCCAGTTAACCCATGAGGTATCTCTGTAATTTGAGGGGGGAGGGTTGTTGTTATGCTCTCTTTTATACAGTTCTGTTGTGTATGGGTCGTACCCTCCGGTAGAGGGAAGTGCCGGAAGTCTGTCGTCTCCCTGAATGCCGTCTATGTTGTAGTTGGTTACTACCTCTTTTATCAGGGCTATCATAAAATCTTGTACTTGAGGGTGAAAGGGATTCATCCACTGGAAATCGTTCTTTGAGACCAGCTTACCATCAATATCTTTAGAGGCCCAGTGTGGATTATTTCTTATTATAACTCCACCATCCTCCTCTTTATATGAGCAAGAAAATCCAAATTCAAACCAGGCGTGAACCTTGATTCCTTTTTTGTGAGACTCCTCTATCAGCTCTTTGAGAGGATCTCTTCCTGCAAACCTCTGCTCAATTTCACTGCCGGTGACCGCTGCTGCTACTCTGCTTGGATATGTGGTTGCCGCTCTGTTCCAAGTAACTACAAATATATGATTGATGCCAACCTCCCTGCAAAACTCAACCGCTTTGATGATATTTGCTCTGGAGTCCAGAGCGTCGCTGCAGACATTGGTGAGCCAAACCCCCTTTACAGGATCTTCCTGTGCAGCTCCGGAACTTTTGGCAATACCGGATGAGCGGGTAGAGTCGTTGTTTGGGTAGCTGTTTGTGTAACACAACAGAGAGAGAATAAGGGGGATTAGGATTTTTTTAGATATGAAATTGCATGAAACTCTTTTTTCTTCCGCTTGGAAAGGTTTTTTACTCTCTTTTCCCATCTTTTAATTAGGTGTCACTAAGTGAATATCCAGGAGCAACAATTTCTAAATCATCTTTAAACAAATTTATTAAAAATTATTGGCTTTTAGATAATACTATGAGAGGGCACTAGAGGTTAAAAAATATAAAGATTACACCTATGTGAATTTTTAGATTTTTTATCTAAATTTATCCTTTGAATATCAAATAAATATTATGAAAAGAGAGTTTGTATTGTCAGTTTTTACAGCTGCCATTTTAGTTGCCTCTTGCAAAAGTGGTGGACAGATAGGTGAGGCAGATGGTGTCCATACTGTTTTTGTTGAGCCACTCGTTGGCAGCGAACAGGTTGTACGTTTGAGTGAGGTTGCATCAAAGGTTGAATATATTCCTTTGGAGACATCACAGGAGTCGCTACTGGGTAATGTTATGCACGCTTTTATTGATAACGATATAATCTACTTACCAGATATTAGAGTAAATAAATTGAGCCGTTACTCTCTGGATGGAAAGTACCTTGGGAGTGTAGGACGGCAGGGGAGGGCTTATGGTGAATTTATTTCGATTAATGGATTCTGTTTTGATTATGACTACGAAACAGGTGCGGAGATGATCTACGATTCGGAGAAGCTTATCGAGTACCACAAAGATGGCTCTGTAAAGGTGATTAAACTTGATAGGATTAGTGACAAGACTTTTAATGTTGACTTCATTAAAAAAATAGGCGGTATTTATCTTTGTGCAATTTCAAGATTCGGGACAGGAATAAGTGACCTCGTTTTCTTGGATAGTGATGGCCAGTTGATGGGCGAGTTCCCGGCAGGTTACGAGAGCGGAGAGTATAAAGAACAAAAAATTGAAAATGTAAAACAAGAGGGTATGATATTTTCTGCAATAGCAAGTAGATCTTATACTTTCCCTTACAGATTTGGTAACAAGTTAATGGTAACCAATCTGGCCACTGATACAATATTTGCATATAATCCAAATGAAACCATTGCTCAACCTGTGTATGTCATTAATTACGGACAGTATAGCGATCTTTCAAGTAAATTAAACGATGAGTCAATTAAAATTGTCTCTACGTTTACCCGCGAGTCTAAAAAGCACCTTTTCCTAACTTTTAATTTTGGAAAATACAGATCTGCTGAAAATAGGGAGAAACTAACCAGGGTGCTTTTCGATAAAACTACCGGAGAGGCCAGGTCGCTGAAGGGACGTTTGGAAAACGACATAGACGGAGGCCCTTCGTTTTGGCCCCTTCGTGTATCACCGGACGGTCAGATGGTAGCTATTATTCAGGCGATTGATTTCATTGATGCAGCAAAGGAGAGCAACTCTGCAAAGATGAAGGAGATTGCTGCCAAACTCACCGATGAATCCAACCCGGTGATAATGCTGGTTACCAATTAGTTTTTGGGATTGCCTCTCTTCGTTCGGCGTTCCCTTCAAGCGAGCTGGCTCTCCCCATCGGGATTGCCTCGTTTCACTCGGCGTTCCCTTGATGGGGGTGCTTCAAAGAAGAAAAAAGCATTTCTGCCTTACGGCAGAATTAGCAAAAACAGAAAACCGCCTTCAAGCAAGCTTGGGCGGTTTTTCTGTTTTTGCTTTGCCCTTGCGGGCTTTGCTTTTTTCTTCTTTGGCGGAGAGAGGGGGATTCGAACCCCCGATACCCTTGTGGGGTATACTCGCTTTCCAGGCGAGCCAGTTAAGCCACTCCTGCATCTCTCCAATGGCTATGTTCTGCCTTGCTGCAAATGGAGTGCAAAGGTAGTAAAAAAATATTAGGCGCGAATCGCTGCGATTCCCGGTAATTCGATTCCTTCCAGATATTCGAGCATTGCGCCACCGCCGGTTGAGACGTAACTTACTTTATCTGCAAATCCCATCTGAGTAACAGCTGCAACAGAGTCGCCGCCGCCTACCAGGGTAAACACTCCGTGCGAAGTGATATCTGCAAGTATTGTAGCGATTGTATTTGTACCGTTGGCAAACTTGGTCATTTCGAATACACCTACAGGTCCGTTCCAGAGAACAGTTTTTGAGGCGCGAAGTACACCTTCCCACTCTTTAAGGGTAGATGGTGCTGCGTCCATTCCCAGCCAGCCGTCCGGAATCTCGTTGTCTTTGCAGATGATGGTGTTGGCATCGTTGCTGAATGCGTCGGCTGCTACAACTTCTCCTGAGTAATAGAGTTTTACACCTTTTGCGGCGGCCTTCTCAAGAATAGAGAGAGCTAGCTCCATCTGATCCTCTTCGCATAGCGATTTCCCTATCTTCCCACCTTGTGCCTTAACAAAGGTAAAGACCATTCCTCCTCCGATAATCATATTGTCGCATACATCAAAAAGCTTCTCGATGATAGCAATTTTTGAAGATACTTTTGCTCCGCCGATAATAGCAGTAACGGGGTGATCCGGTGATTTAAGAACCTTATCGATAGCTTTGATCTCTCCCTCCATTACATATCCAAACATTTTGTCATCTGCAAAGTATTTGGCAATAAGGGCGGTAGAGGCGTGGGCGCGGTGAGCTGTACCAAATGCGTCATTGATATAGCAATCTGCATAAGAGGCAAGCTTTTTGGTAAACTCCTTCTGGAGCTCTTTCATTGCTGTCTTGGCTGCCTTCTTCTCCTGGTCGGTTACATCATCTGCCAGACCGCGTGGTTTTCCCTCCTCCTCTGCGTAAAAACGAAGGTTCTCCAGAAGCAGAACCTCTCCCGGTTTGAGTGTTGCAGATAGTTGCGCTGCCTCTTCGCCCATGCAGTCGGGAGCGAATTTCACTTTTACGCCAAGCTTCTCTTCTATAGCCGGAATTATATGTTTAAGCGAATATTTATCAGTCGGCCCTTTTGGGCGTCCGAGGTGAGACATAACAATCAGGGATCCTCCCTTTTGAAGTACTCTTTTTAGAGTTGGAATTGCTGCTCTGATGCGGGTATCATCAGTAATCTGGAATGACTCGTTAAGGGGAACATTAAAATCTACCCTCACAATGGCTTTCTTTCCTGTGAAGTCGTAATTATCAATACTTTGCATATGGAATATTTATTAAATAAATGTTTATCCGAGCTGCAAAATTAAGAATATTCTAATAAAATTACTACCTTCGGGGCGATATAATTTACAATTTAAAACCAACATTTGTGATATTACTTGAATCTCCTCAAGAATGGAGTGATTATGAGCTGATTGATTCTGGGGATTTTGAAAAGCTCGAAAGATTCGGCGAATACTTTCTTATAAGACCGGAGCCAAAAGCGCTGTGGGGTAAACAACTGACAGATAAAGAGTGGCTTTCAATGGCTCATACTAAATTCTCTACAGGAGCCGGTTTTGGTAAATCGGGCAAGGAGGATTCGGGTACTTGGCATCAACTCAAAAAAATGCCGGATCAGTGGGTTATCGGCTATAGAAAGGATGGTTTGGAGTTTAATATGCGCCTGGGTCTCACTGCATTTAAGCATGTGGGAATATTTCCGGAGCAGGCCCCCAACTGGGATTTTATCTACCGTGAGTGTGTGAATATCTCAGCCGAGAACTCTAAGTTGGGTCTTGCAAAACCAAAGGTGCTGAATCTCTTTGCCTACACAGGTGCTGCTTCGCTGGCGGCCAGATGTGCCGGGGCAGATGTTACTCACCTTGACTCTGTAAGACAGGTTGTTAGCTGGGCTCGTAGCAATATGGAATTCAGCAAACAAGAGAATATAAGGTGGGTCATTGAGGATGCGCTTAAGTTTGTAAAGAGGGAGGCGAGAAGGGGTAATCTCTATCAGGGTATCATTATGGATCCGCCTGCTTACGGGCATGGACCAGATGGAGAAAAGTGGAAACTTGATGAGCTTCTTTTTGAGATGATGCAGGAGGTTTCGTCAATTCTTGCACCACAGAACAGCTTTTTGGTACTTAATCTATACTCAAACGGCTATTCGGCACTTTTGTCCGAGACAGTTGTTAAGAGCTCTTTCCATCTTTTAGATAAAAAACCACAGAGTTACTCTCTCACTTATGGAGAGCTCTATCTTCAGGATAAATTTGGTAAATCTCTGCCTCTTAGTGTTTTTACAAGATTAAAAAGATAAATAAAAGTTAAAAAGAGATAAATCATGATTTCTTTACCGCAATTTTTGATGACTCCTCTGGCCATCTCCTGGGGGCCATCTCCCGAGATATTCTCTATTGGCCCAATACATGTCCGGTACTATAGCGTTCTGTTTGTGTCGGGGTTTATTATTGGTTACTATATTTTTGTCAGATTTTTTAAGAGAGAGGGTCTCCCGGTAGAGATACTTGACTCTCTATTATATACGCTACTGGGTTCTGCGGTAGTTGGTGCCCGGCTGGGCCATTGTCTCTTTTATGAGCCGAGTTACTATCTATCAAGGCCTTGGGAGATTTTTATGATTTGGGAGGGAGGGCTTGCCAGTCATGGAGGTGCCATTGCAATTCCAATCGCTTTGTGGTATTATGTTCGTAAGTATGGGCGCAGATATGATTTTGATTATCTGTGGCTTATGGACAGAGTGGCGGTTGCGACTCCTCTTGCGGGAACTCTGATTCGCCTGGGGAATCTAATGAACTCCGAGATCTACGGTAACCCTACCGATTTGCCATGGGGTTTTATCTTTACGCTAAGAGGAGAAATTTTGCCTAAGCACCCTACTCAGCTTTATGAGGCGCTTGCCTATCTTGCGATATTTGCTCTTTTAATGCTACTATACTGGAAAGCCCTTCCTAAACTTAAAAGAGGGACCATGCTGGGGATATTCTTTATCGGAATTTTCGGCACCCGTTTCTTTATCGAGTTTGTGAAGGAGCCGCAAGTCCCTTTCGAACAGGGAATGTTGCTCAATATGGGACAGTGGTTAAGTATCCCACTTATATTAGGTGGTGCAGCACTTATCGTCTATAGCATTGTCAAAGGTAAACCAGCCGCAATAGAGATCCCAACCAAAAAAAGGAAGTAACCTATCCGCGATCAGATTCTCTTCTTAGATCTTTTTCTTTGATTGAGTGACGTTTATCGTACTCTCGCTTCCCTTTTGCGAGGGAGATGTTAAGTTTTGCGTAGCCGTTATCTGCAATAAATAGTCTTGTTGCAATTATTGTCAACCCTTTTTCTCTTGTCGCTCTAAAGAGACGGCTGAGTTCCCGC
>JAUYTB010000357.1 GCA_030695305.1 Bacteroidales bacterium | reverse complement strand
TAAAAAATTGAGATTATGAAAATAAGCATAATTAGAAAGACTTTGCACTTTTTCAATTTGGAATCTGAATTGGAGAATCAAGATTCTGTTTACGAAGAAATTAAAAAAGGAATTAATTTCAAAGGCACGAATCTCTGGATTTTGATTTTCGCAATAATTGTGGCCTCCGTTGGGCTCAACATGAACTCTACGGCAGTAATAATTGGAGCGATGCTCATATCACCCCTGATGGGACCCATCAATGGAATGGGTTATAGTATTGCAACCTACGACTATGAGTTATTCAGACAATCTGTTAAAAATTTTTCGTTTGCAATATTGGTCAGTCTTATTGCCTCCACTGCCTATTTTGCCTTAAGCCCTGTTTCAACAGCACATTCTGAATTATTGGCCCGAACAAGTCCGACTATCTACGATGTTTTGATAGCCTTATTTGGTGGCTTGGCAGGTATTGTGGCAATTAGCAGCAAACAAAAAGGAAATGTTATTCCTGGTGTTGCAATTGCGACTGCTCTTATGCCACCGTTGTGCACTGCAGGTTACGGACTTGCAACAGCGCAGTTTGATTTTTTCTTTGGTGCGTTATATTTATTTACAATTAACAGCATATTTATTGCCATAGCATCTGTTTGGATTTCACAATTATTAAAGTTTCCGATTAGGAGTATCATTGACAAAGGAAAGAAGACGAAAATCAATAGAACAATCACTTTGGTAATTACAATCGTTCTTTTACCCAGTATATTTTTCGGATATAAACTTGTAAAACAAGAAGAATTTTCACAAAAAGCCCAGCAATATATTTCGAATGTTTCACTATTTGAGGGGAACTACCTCTTGAAACATGATATTGACATAAGTCAAAGCAAGATTACTTTAGTTTACGGAGGTTCAATACTTTCTGAAAATCATAAAAATGCAATCATTCAAAAATCAAGTGATTTTAATATTAATGATGCTACAATTATAATAGAGCAAGGATTAGCTTTTAGCAACATAGATGATAGCAATCTTGAATTATATAACCTTAAGAAGCAAATAGTATTTTTAAATACAACTTTAAAAGAAAAAAACACAAAAATAGATAGCATCTTAAATCAACAAATGTTTGGTCAAATTCTTTTCAATGAAATAAAAACTATTTATACAGAGATACGGGGGTGCAGCTTTTCTGAGTCTTTAATTTATCACGATACACTTTCAGTGCCGAAAAAGTCATACGTCATTATCTTGTCTGTTGAAAAGAATATAAAGCCTGATGATAAAACAAAAATAAAGAATTGGTTTGGCCAAAGGCTAAAAAGTAAGGATTTAAAAATTTTCTACGAGTAAGTAGAGCACAATGAATATAAAAAACAATATTGCATGTTCAATAATGAAATGCAATATTTTAAAACAGGAAAAACATGAAATTACTTGAAAAAATATTAGTCCCGGTTGATGTCAACACTGGCTCAGAGGAACAGATAAATGCAACAATAAGGTTGGCAAATGTTTATAATTCGGAAATTTTATTAATGTATGTCGCTCCGGATAAAGAATTAAACGAGGAGATAAAGAATATTGTTTTAAAATCCATTACGGAATCATTAAACGAAATTAAAGAGATTCTTGAAAGTAATAAGGTTAAAGTGCGGGAACC
>JAUYTB010000353.1 GCA_030695305.1 Bacteroidales bacterium | reverse complement strand
GGAACAAATCTTAATGCTTACACAGCTGCAGATTATACCGTTTTTAATATTTCTGCTGTTCCGGTAACAAGAAGTGGTGTTATTGACTCAACTCTTTTAATTTTATACGACTGGGCATCTCAATTAAGTTTAGAAGATGCTGATATTGAGAAAGAAAGAGGAGTTATTCGAGAAGAGATTCGTGCCAGAAACGTAGCAAATATTAGAATGTTTGAAAAAATGGTGTCAGAAATCATGCCCGGGAGCAAATATGCAGAGAGACTTCCTATAGGTATCTCAGAAGTGATAGAGACATTGAGACAACAAGAGTTAAAAGAATTTTACAATAAATGGTATCGCCCAGATTTGCAGACTATTATAGTTGTTGGTGATGTAGATTCAAAATCTGTGGAACAAAAAATTAAACGGTTGTTTTCATCTATCCCAAAACCTGATGAACCAATAGAAATAATTGATTTTAAGATTCCTGACAATAGTAAGCCGCTAATCTCTGTAGTAAGCGATCCGGAAGCAACTTCTACTAATATTAGGTTAATGTACAAGCATAACGCTCTTTCGCAGGAATTACTTAACACCAGGGATTTTCTTGTATTTGACTATATGAATAGTTTAATAACCAAGATGTTGAGTGGAAGGCTTTCCGAAAAAGCACGAACGCCAGACTCTCCTTTGCTTAATGCTTCAGCCTCATTTAGCGATTTTTTTCTAACAAACAGAGTCTCTATTTTAGGTATAAATGCAATTTCAAGAGAGGGGGAAATTGAAGAGTCACTTGAGACAATAATTAATGAGAGTGAGAGAGTCAAGAGATTCGGATTTACTCCATCAGAGTATAAAAGGGCAAGAGCAGACTATATGATGGCCCTGGAGATGACTTATAACGAAAGAGATAAGTTAAGCAATACCTATTTTTTACGTCAGATTCTTATTCACACACTTACAGGAAAAGCGATGCCTGGTTTAGAGGAGAGGTACTCAATTATGAAGCAGATTGATTCTGTGATTTGTCTTGAACAGATAAATAGTCATGCAAAATTTCTTACTAAAGATGAGAATATTATTATATCAGTAATGATGCCACTAAGGGAGGGTCATAGCACCCTGGATAAAGATAGCATCATCAATATATACTATTCATCCCAAAAAAGCTATCTGGAGCCATACACAGAAGAAATAAACGACGACCCTTTAGTAACAAATAATCCGATACCAGGAACGATTCTATCAAGTGAAGTAGATTCTACTATTGGCTCACAACTCTGGAGATTGTCAAATGGAGCTACTGTTATAGTTAAAAAAAGCGATTTTAAAAGGGATGAAATCATGTTAAGAGCAATTAGCCCAGGAGGTTTTTCGCTGATTGACTCAGTTGACCCTTTAAGTGCAAAAGTTGTAAATGATATTCTTTTATTGGGTGGAGTAGGGAACTATAATATATCTGATCTAAAAAAAGTACTAACCGGCAAGTCCGTCTCGGCATTACCTGGAATAACAATATCTGATGAATTTTTAAATGGGGTTTCTACTCCAGGAGATATTGAGACATTTATGAAACTGGTTTATCTTTACTTTACATCAATACGTGAAGATAGTGATTCATTTAATTCTTATGTTAATAGAAAAAAGGCAGAGGTGTTAAACAGTAAATATCACCCATCTCAAGCATTATCGGATACAATCCAGAAGACTCTTTATAATGATCACTTCTATTCCCGCAGATTGTCGTCGGATATGATTGAGAGTATTGATTACAAGAGAACATTGAATCTAGCCAGAGAGCGCTTTTCCAATGCTGCCGATTTTACATTTATATTTATTGGGAACGTTGATGAAAACATTCTAAAACCATTGATAGAAAAATATATAGCATCACTACCATCAATTAAAGGGAGAACTGAAAGATGGAATAATGTAGGATACGAACCCGTAAAAGGTGTTATTAAAAATCATTTTGAAAGGGAGATGCAGACGCCAACTGCTACTGTATATTCTGCTTTTTCTGCTTATTTAGAGTATAATACAGAAAACTTTATTCTTTCACAAATTACAAGTGAGCTATTTAATATGATATTTACAAGGACAATTAGAGAAGAGGAGCAAGGCACTTACGGCGTTGGTGTAAATGTAAACTTAAATTTTTATCCCGTAGATCACTTAATGTTTACTTTTCGTTTTAATACGGATACAGGCTTAAAAGAGAGATTACTTGCAAGAGCATACAAAGAGATTGATAATATTATTGATAATGGAGTTTTATCACAAGATTTTAACAATATTATTGAGTTTCTGTTAAAAAAGTATTCTCAGAATATCAGGGAGAATGTTTACTGGTTAAATATTATTTCAAACAGATGCTTAACCAAGAGAGACCTTCATACTGAATACCTTTCAATATTAAAGAGAGTAACTCCGGATAGAGTTCAAAAATTCATTAAAGATGCATTAAGCCAGGAGAATAGATTGGAAATTATTATGACAGGCAAGAGATCAGAGAGTAACTGATTTTAATATTTCGTCAATTATTCTTGATTATTATTTATAGGTTAGTTTAGTAGTTCTGTGATTGCATCTTTGTAGAGGGTGACTAAAACTTTAGTCATCCTCTTTTTTATTTATTCCTCTTGTCACCCATATTGAGATCTTGTCGTTTTATATTATAGATAAAGTTAATTTATGGAGAACAAGTATATAAGTGAGATTAAAAAAGCGGAGGAGCTCTCTGCCAGAGTTATTGAATCTTTGAACTCTTTGGAGTTCGACAGAGAAGATGGTTTAATTGAAGAGTATTGCGAGCATACAAAAGCAGTTAAAGATGTTGATTTAAATAAGATGTGGTTCCGTTTTGTGATTAAACAGAACAGAAGAGCTATTATTATGTCCGCATCTGCTGCTGTTGTGCTACTTCTGCTTTCTCTCTTAATTTTTCTCCCTTCAGATAAGTTTGCAGAAGAGGGTATATATGCTTTAAGGGAGCAGATTACTCCAGCTAAAGGGGTAGTGACTCTAAGGCTTGCAAGTGGAGAGACTATTGCCATAGATTCTTTAAAAACGACAGATAATCTTATATCTGGTGTAGAGATAAATACTGTTTCTGAGGAGATATCCTACGAGATATTTGGAGTATCGACCTCCGATTCCAGATCTGCCGGTATTGAGGATAAAACTACCGTCGACAAAAAAGAGGGTATTGAGTATAATGAGCTATATATCCCCAAGGGTAGGTCATATTCACTTATTCTTAGTGACGGTTCAAGGGTCTGGTTAAATGCCGAAAGCTCTATCCGTTATCCGGTTAAATTTGCTAAAAATGAGAGGCGTGTCTTTATAAAAGGAGAGGCATTTTTTGATGTTAAACACAATCCGGAGAGTCTTTTTATTGCAGAGACAGACGATTATAAAGTGAAGGTGCTGGGCACTAAGTTTAATGTTAATTCATACTCAGATGAGTCCGTGGTGGCAACAACATTGGTCTCCGGTTCGGTATCTGTGACTAATGATAACCTAAATGAATTCATTATAACACCCGGAGAGCAGTTTCGCTATAACAGAGAGAGTAGAAGTATTGAGATGATCAAGGTTGATGTTGATATTTATACCTCCTGGACAGAGAATAAACTTAGACTAGATCAGATGACGTTAGAGGATGTCTTTAAAATTCTTCAAAGACGATATGATATTGATGTTTTCTATAGTAATGAAGAGGTCAAATATGAGAAGTTCAATGGAAAGGTTCCTCTTAACGATAACCTTAACATTATTCTTGATTTGATATCTACCGTCTCAGATATTGAGTTTCAGATCGAGAAAAAACTAATTGTCATCAGATATAAGGATTAAACACTATTTATATATAGCTATCTATGAGAAAGATAATTTCATCTTTATTTTCAATTACTGCATTGGTTGTTACATTAGCTTTTACTACGCAAGTATCGGCTCAGAATCAACAATTAAAGAGCTTTAATGTAGAAAATGCGACACTCGAAGAGTGTCTTAAACTTATTGAAAAACAATCAGGAATAGGGTATCTGGCAAAAGAGGAGGAGATTAAGAGTGTTAAGGGGATTACGTACTCGGCAACCAATAAAGATCTTCAATCTATTCTGGAAGCAATCTTAAGTAAGACTGGATATACATTTCAGATTAAAAACAGTGTGATTTTAATTATGAAAGAGAGAGTATCACAGCCTTCTGGTCAAAAACAGGAGGAGAGGCAAAAGTGGACTCTCTCTCTCAAAATAGTTGACTCGGGTGATAAAATTCCAATTATTGGAGCTACGGCGTTAATCAAAGAGTATGGTATTTATGGAATGTCCGATTTGAATGGCTCTGCCCTTCTTAAGAATTTACCGTCCGGCCAGGTGACTATTGAAGTGCAAATGTTAGGATATGAGCAGTATAAACGAGTAATCAATATTAATAATGACTCAGATATCACTATAAATCTACACCAAACATCTCTAGAGCTAGACGAGGTTGTTGTAACAGCCACAAGAAGTGCTGCAGGTACATCTACCAGCTCAAAGATTGGACGTCAGGCCATGGATCACCTCCAGGCAACCAGCTTAAAAGATATTATGCAACTAATTCCGGGGCAGCTCCTCACAGGCGCCGGCAATATGACATCAGCTGAGAAGATAACAATAAGAACTCTTAATACATTCAATGCAAATAATGCGTTTGGAACATCAATTCTCGTGGATGGTGTTCCAATTTCGGACAATGCATCTCTATCCGATAAAACAGCAATTAGCTCTACAGGGGGAACAGGGGTCGATTTAAGACAAATAGGGGCAGATAATATTGAATCTGTAGAGGTTATCAGAGGTATACCATCTGCAGAGTATGGCGACCTCGCCTCAGGTGCCGTTATTGTGAATACTAAAGCGGGTTATACTCCTTATGAAGTTAGAACTAAAATCAATCCGGTCAATTTTAATACATCATTGGGCAAAGGGTGGAACTTTGGTAAGAGCAGGGGGAGTATGAATGCAAACATAGATTATGCTCAGGCATGGGGTGATCCAAGACAAAAAACAACCTCTTTTGACAGACTTTCGGGTGGTATTACCTATACCAGAACTATAGGAAAAATCTGGTATACAAATACAAAGGTCTCATTTAGTAATCTTCTGGATTTCCGTGGTACCGATCCGGATGTCTTGATAGAAGGAACTGAAAATACACAAAAATCATTCTCTTTAAGATTAAGTCATAATGGGCGTTTTAGTATTAATGCCCCTTTGATGAGGACACTATCTTACTCTCTGGGTTATTCTGAATCGCTTAATGAATCAAGGAATTCAACAATTGTATCTGCCGGAGGGGGACTACCGATTATCACCTCCCTTACTCCGGGTTATTACGAAGTCCCGTATATAACCGATTCATACAGAACTTCAGGTGGTACAATAGGAAAACCGAGAAGTTTCTTTGCAAAAGTCTCTAATGCCTTCTTTTTTAACGTAGAAAATTTTCATCAACGTTTTAATATGGGAGTTGAGTACAGACTAGAGGAGAATCGAGCAAAAGGTTTTTACAACGATGATGACAACAGACCATTAAGACCTAACAGTAACGGAAGACCCAGACCATACTTTGATATTCCAAGAATCAATCAGGTTTCGGCCTATTTTGAAGATAATATTAACTGGATGTTTGGTGATGGGCTGGGCTTTAAACTTCAGGCCGGAGTAAGATTTGATATGCTTCAACCTGGACAGGCTGAGCAGGTATCCTCCATATCTCCAAGGTTTAATGCATCACTTAAGCTGACCGATTGGCTTGAGTTTAGAGGTGGATGGGGGCGTAATTCAAAGACACCCGGTCTCTCTCATCTATATCCGGAACCAAATTATACAGACAGAGAGAGTGCACGATACCTACCTTCTGCTGTAATGAATCAAATTGTTATGTATAATACTTACATAACATATGTAGAGAGAAATAATATGCTTAAGAACGCCACCAATACAAAGACAGAGATTGGTGCTGATATTAAGCTGCCTAATGAGATGACATTCTCTTTAGTTGCTTACAGAGACTACATGGCTAACGGTTTTGGAAATTTTACCGAATATCAGACGTTTTTCTCTAACTACTATACTGCTAATCAAGGCATGATAATCAATCCGGGACAAAAACCCCTTATTGACTGGAAAAATCCAGCCAGAGTAGATACAGTATTTACGACAACCGGAAGAGTTGGAAATACACAGGCAAGTTTGGATAAAGGAGTTGAATTTGATTTCTATTTTGGTCAGATTAAGCCTATTAGAACCTCTCTTTACCTTAGCGGAGCCTTAATGGAGACATCCAGCTGGAGTAGCGGTCCAAGTTTTTCCAACCCTAACGGAATACCGTCAAATTCTGTCTATGGTCAGGGAGGGGCAAATACTCCGCCCTTCAAACTGGAGTACCCTTCCGGCGTTACTAAGAGCATTCAAAGGAGATTTAGTACTGTCCTGAGGGCTGTATGTAACATTCCTCAGTTGAGAATGGTCGCTTCACTAAGTGGCCAAGTTATATGGTACTCATATTCAACAACTACAAATCAAAAATCCGCTCCAATAGGATGGCTGGATACAGATCTCTCATATCATAAAATAACTCAGAGCATGCTAGATGATCCCAATTACAAGATCAAAGGGATATCACTTATAGATCAGATAAGAGACCCAAGGGACACAGACCCGATAACCATGCCGCCGTTATGGATTATGAATGCCAGATTAACCAAGGATATATCCAAATCACTGGGATTCTCATTCTTTGTTAGCAATCTGTTTTTTTACACTCCATATCAGTCGAGTAGTGCTTCAGGAACTCTTATTGAGAGAAATACAGGCACCTTCTCATTTGGTATGGAACTATTTGTGAAAATTTAAAAATGTTTAATATGAAAAGAGTAATATCAGTACTATCAATTTTAGTAACACTTCTTCTGTTTATTGCCTGTACCAGAGAGGAACCGGTGCAAGTGAGAAACTTGAAGATAGAGTTTAATCTACCATCAAATTTTAAACCGGGTATCAAATATGCCCAGAAAGAGGTTGTCTTTACAAGTCAGTATAACACCTATACATTCAGGACAGATGTGAATGGAGAGCTGGTAATTCCTGAGATTATTCCTGACGAATACACAATATATACAAGTTGGGAAATAAGCGGAGCAGAGTATAAGCAGATGATTAATACAGAGGAACTGATAGAAGACAGAGCAATTGTTTTGTTAAAAGGTACTCTTACCAAGTTCCCTCTTTTTACACAAAGAGATATAAAAGTAGCTCTTGATATGCTTGTTATGAGAAGCTTTCTCATCTCTAAGGTCTACTATTCCGGGACAAAGGATAACTCTAACAGAAATTATATCGTTGACTCTTTTGTCGAGATTTTCAATAACTCAGATGAGGTTGTTTATGCAGATGGAAAGTACCTGGCTCTTGCCGAATCTGTCTCTCCGGCAGCATATCTTGCGAAAGATAATCCTGAGTATATATATACAAGGCAGATATGCAGATTTCCGGGCAACGGAACCACATACCCTATAGAACCTGGTAAAAGTATTGTAATAGCAGCAAGAAGTGCAAGAGATCACAGATTAAGCGCATCATCTTCTGTCGATCTATCAACTGCAGATTTTGAGGTTAAAGATACTGATGGAACAGGGAATCCGGATGTTAAGGCACTGCCTGTCATATCGAGTTCAACATCTATTAAATTCTTTAATCTGATAACAGGAGGCCCAAATGCTGTATTTCTGTTTGAAACAGACGAAGATATTATGAGCTGGCCTGAACTGTATGCGCCGGGAAAATCAACAGGAGAGAGATTCAGACGAGTTCCGGTCTCTGTAGTTCTTGACGGAGTTGAGCTGCTAAAAAACAATTCAGGCACTGGTCCGGATGTAAACTTAAAAAGATTCCAGAATATAGTAGATGCCGGCTTTGCATTTATTAATGCTTCATCCGGTTACACCAACGAGTCACTGGAGCGAAGGGTAAGCGGAACTATAGATGGCCGACTAATGCTTAAAGATACTAATAACAGCACCCAGGACTTTGTAATTATAAATGGGCCTGTTCCAAGAAATTATCTAAATCCACTACTGATTAACTAGTTAAATATATGAACAAGATTGCAATACTATCAATTGTCACCATATTTTCTTGGTTGTCAGTTGCTTCACAAACCAAAGACTCTCTTATTAACTATCCGGAATTACAAAAAAGAGAGCTTGCTGTAATTAACCAACAGTGGAATACAACCGATAATGCTGCAGGGATGGCCTTCTCGAATGTTAACAGAGGAAGTTTTACCACTCTTGGCACCTATCGCAGTAATGGAGATTATCACAGAGTTCAGGAGGGTTCTTCCAATAAGGGTCTAAAATTCTCTACAGTTAGATATGATCGTTTCAACGAGAAGGTTTATGTAAGAGGATCATTTTGTTTTAATATGAACAAAGAGTATGACAGAGCATGGTCCGACGTTGTCAATACTTATAACTCAAATCCTTATATATATGGGAGCAGTGTAAGAGGTAATTATGAGATGCAAAAGTTTGATCTTAACCTTAAAGTTTATACCATACCCGTCGGGAGATTTAACTTTGGTCTTACATTAGACTATCATGTGTCTGATATTTCTCGTCAAAGAGATCCAAGATCCAGAAGTTATACTATCGACTACTCCATTATTCCCTCTCTAACATACTCTTTGAGCAGCAAAAGTAAAGCGGGAGTAGATATCTATTACAGATACGATAAAGAGAAACTGCCAGGGCTCAGTACTGTGCAAACAGATCCAAATCTTAAGTACTATACTTTTACAGGAATGGAGAACGCAATAGGCAGAATAGGAGGTTATAAGGCCTTTTCCAGACAATTTATAAGTGATTATATTGGAGGGTCTTTTCAATATAATTATGATAATAAAACGGTTAAATGGCTTCTTTCTGTTGGAATGGACGCCCAGTGGCAAGAGACTCTTGGAGATAAAAAACAGAGCCCTGGTTCATATAACTCTTTTAATTACAAGTTTTTATCAAATATGATTGTAAGAAAGAGCAATCTTCTCCACAACTTCCTTATAAAAGCATCAATAAAGGATGGTGGTGCAGATGAGTATCGCCAGAGTTTGGAGAGCGAGAGAGATACCCTAACAGGTATTACAACTGAGAGGTGGGTTACTATATATACATACAAGAACAGATTTGTTGTAAATACATCAAATTTGGAGATTAGTTGGAAAACCTACTCTCTGGATCAAACAGGCCAGGGGTACAGATGGAGCGCCGGATTAAATGCCGGGTATTCTGACTTTTCAAATATCTATTACCTTCCAAAGTCAGAATACTCTTCCGGAAAAGTGTTTGGAGGCATCTCAGGATCGTACCTCCTTTACAAAAAGAGGGACAATAAGATTGAGATTGAAGGAGATCTCAGGGTAGGATTTAATACAGATTCAAATCTAACCATTGCTTCAGAGAACGAGATATCCGAAAATATATTAAGACCAGATTTGGAGTATCATAAGCTTAATACCACAGAAATATCCGGAAGTATGAGATACTCATTCCCTATGAGATTCGTAAAAAATGCAAAACTCACTGGTTATGCAAGACTCTATGGAGGAACCCTTGCTGCCGGCAAATTGAGTTGGAGTGATTTTGGGGTGGCAATAGGATTACTAACTTTATAAAACTATAATAATGAAGAAACTAATTAAAAATTATTTAACAAAGGCAATAGCGTTTGCTATTATCTTTACTGCTCTAATCTCGTGTGAGAAGATAGATGAGGGTAAGGTGAGAATTCCGGTTGTAACTTTTGAGACATCGCAGATAAGTGTAAATACTCAAAGCGGATCTTATGATGTAGTTGTAAAGCTATCCTCTCCGGCATCAAAAGAGTTGACTGTAAAAGTTGGATTTGCAGGAAGCGCTGTAGAGAACGAACACTATACCGTTCCAGCAAAAGAGGTTAAGATTGCATCCGGGGCAAGTGAAGGTAAACTTACTTTAACAATCCTTAATGATAATATTTGGGAAGAGAACCTTGAAATAGTACTTCTTTTCTCTCCGGGAACAGATTATGTAATAGATCCTAAGCAGATTGCAGAGATTAAGATAAAGCTGACAAAAGAGATAGTCCTTCCTGTGGTATCTTTTGATATAGAGGGAACAACACAACACTCAAACCCATTTAATTCGGAGACTATAACACTTAAGCTAAAACTTGACAGGGCACTGAGGTCAGATAGCCAGGTGAATCTAAAATTTGAAGGTGGAATGACAATTGGGGGAGACTTTATGATAAATGGAGGTAATTCCAATAAATTCACCATTCCAAAAGATAAGACAACTCATACATTTGATGTAAAGATCAATAAAAAGGATGATGCAGGATTCGATAAAAACCTTAAAATAACAATAGAACCCGTAGATAACAAAACATTTACCGTAACTCAGGATAAGGCATCTTATACAATTAAAGTATCTGATCCGATTGTTAACCTATCTCTAATTCTTAAAACAGCTGCACTTCAAGGTGGAGAGGGATTCCAAATCTACCAGAATGTAAAGACATTAACAGGTTGGTCAAACAATGTAACTGTAAATAGTGGTATTAATACAGTTAAGAAAAACTATCTTAAGACTTTTAGGAATAATGCTTTCAATGCTGCATTTGACTGTAAGGCAAACAGCGCAGGTGGAGACATACTAAGACTTGCCGATATGCTGAATTTTGCAAATACAGACACAGTTATTGCCGATTATGGCGTTGGAAAGACAACCAGATATTTCAACCCTTCGGACTCATTATTGAGGTTTGTTGCCGACGGAGAGAACCCTCTTAAAGGGGTTGTAACTTCGGTAGCCCAGAAATTCAGTGCTAAGGTTGTTCTTAAAGTTGACTGGGAGACAGGCACAAACGGCAACAAACAGTGGCACCTTGATTCTAAAGCTAATGACGGGAACATTCTTTCAAGTACATACCCCACAATAGCAACTGTAGTTATTGACCTTGTTAAAGTAGAAGGTACTTACGACTTTACAACAGCAACACCGGAAGTTCTATTCACAGCATGGTTTAAGAGCTCCTCTCCTTTCTTTATGAAAAATCTTAATGCAACTTACGATATAGTTAAAGAGGGAGAACAATATAAAGTCTCATATAGATTTACTCCTAGATAGATATGATAAAAAAAATTACACTTCTTGCTCTAATTCTCTTTTTTAGCTCTCTTTTGGCAGGAGAGAATAATTTTATCAAGGTTATTAAAACCGGCAAGAGTTATAAGTTTGAAATTCCGGACTCATTACTGGGAAGAGATATTCTCTTTGGTTCCAGAATTGTGGATATCAGTTCCCCATCTGCAAAGGTATATTCTGCAGGTCAGATGAGAAGACCACCGGTTCTTATAAGGTTTGCAAAAAGAGATAAGTTGATAGTTATTGAACAGATAACAAACTTTGTAGAAAAAGAGATTAATGACCCTATAAATGAGGTTCTGGAGAGAAACATGAGAGTAGGAGGTGTAACTTTTTTTGAGATAGAATCAAGAAATAGCGAAAACAGATCGTCAATCATTGATGTAACAAAATACTTTTCCGAAGAGGTACAGCTTGCCTGGCCTCTTCCGGATAATGTAAAAAAGGGGCGACTCGAAAGCAAACTCAGCTCTATCCAGTTTATGAAGGAGCTGGAAGATCGTGTTAATATAAGGAGTTATTATGAATTCACCGGAGGAAAAGAGACATTCACAATAACAGTTCAGTATTTCATGCTCCTACTGCCTATTGAGCCAATGATGCCAAGAGTGAATGATGATAGAGTTGGTTATCAGCCATATAATAGGAAAAGTTATCTTAGTGGTAACTCTATCACAACTAATAGGTATATAAGTAGGTGGAGGGTTGAGCCATCTCCTGCTGATATGGAGGCCCATGCAAATGGCGGAGTTGTAAATCCTAAAAATCCCATTACTGTCTATATTGAGCCCTACTTTCCAAAAGAGTGGATACCCTATATTAAGCTTGGTATTGAGGATTGGAATAGAGCTTTTGAGAAAATTGGGTTCAGAGATGTTTTGATTGCAAAAGAGTTTCCTGATGACCCAGACTTTGATCCCTATGATATAAAGACAAATGCTATAAGGTATATCCCGGTAGAAGAGGCAAATGCGGCAGGTCAAACCTGGACAGACCCAAGAAGCGGGGAGATTATAAACGGAGAGGTTCTGTGGTGGAATAATGTTGTTAATCTCATAACTATGTGGCGATTTACTCAAACAGCAGCTGTAGATCCACAAGCTAGATCCCTAAAATACAGCACAGAGATGATGGGTGAGATGGTAAGATATGCAATTGCTCATGAAGTTGGACATATGCTTGGATTACAACATAATATGAGAAGTTCATATGCATATCCTGTGGACTCTTTAAGATCACCGACTTTCACTTCTCAATTTGGAACAACTGCTTCAATTATGGACTATGCAAGAAATAACCATATTGCGAGGCCCGGAGATCTTGAAAGAGGAGTCAAACTGACACCTCCGCTTTTAGGACCATATGACTACCTCTCCATTGAGTATGGATATAAATACTTGCACTCTGCAAAAGAGCCAAAGGATGAGATTCGAGCATTAGACTCTCTATTTACATCTAAAGGAGGTGATCCTCAGTATCTATTTGCTCCATTTATTGCCTCTCCAATATCTCCGGATCCCTCGGCACAGTCAGAATCATTGGGTGACAATGTGCTGATATCTTCGAAAAATGGGATACTTAACACCAGAGTTATTCTTGACAGTCTTATTAAGTGGACAGTGGATGCAGGTGGTGGAGTTAGAGAGATTGAGTCGAGGTATGAAGCGTTATCACGTCAGTATTTCAGATACATATCTCTATCAATGTCTTACATTGGGGGTGTCTATGTTATTCAGGGGCCGCTAGAGAGTAATAGTATAAAGTATTTCCCGGTTGATCCGGAGAGACAACATGAAGCCCTTAAATTTGCAATAAGAGAGTTACGTGATGCTCCAATCTATCTTGACCGTTCAGATATCACATCTGTTTCCGGTTCACTTACAGATGGCATTCTTAAGCGGCAGGGAGAGGTTCTCTCATCTCTGCTGAATAACTTTATTTTACCAAGAGTTTTAAACAACTCAACACCTAATGAGAATGGATACGAACTCAATCAGTACCTTAAAGATCTTGATAACCTAATTTGGGAGAGCAGTAAAGGTTGTAACATATATGATAAAAACATCCAGATAGCTTATGTTCTCGCTCTTACTTCTTTGTCAAAAAGAGAGGGCCGGGAGTCAGCATCAGGGTCGCAGCTTATAATAAATGAGGCATCTTTTAGTCAGATTACCAGAACAAAAGATAGATTAAGAAGAGCGAAAAACAGGGATAGGAAAAACAGAGAACATTACGAATATTTATTGGATATAATAGAAAAAGGATAGATGATGAGAAGATTACTGATAATACTCCTTACAATAGCTACAATTTCTCCCAAAGTATTAAAGGCAGATGAGGGTATGTGGCTGCCATTGCTCATTAAAGATCAGAGGTTTGCGCAAATGAGAGAGATGGGTCTTAAGCTTACTCCGGAGGAGATATATAGTGTTAATAAGGCCTGTATCAAAGATGCAGTAATAGGATTGATGGGAGAGGGGGCAAATCTGAGAAGTTTTGGAACAGCGGGGTTTATCTC
>JAUYTB010000344.1 GCA_030695305.1 Bacteroidales bacterium | reverse complement strand
AAGCAACTGATGCAAATACTTTAGACTTATCTGTACCTCCGGAAATACTATATTCGTAATTTTGAGACACTCCTGTGCGAAAGAGAGCACTCTCCCAGTCCTGATATATAAGGTCAGATTTCCTGGAGGGGTAGTACCTCTCTACCATTGCATTCACATAGCTATCAAGAGACCCATAGCTTTGCCAGTGTACAGGATTATCGGTACCATAGTTTGTCCACGCCTCCCTTGTTAGAAGCTCTCCCTGCTCCTCTGTTACCAAAGGGTAGTTATTAAAGGCAAAATAGGATACCCCCACATTGCCCTTGAATGTAGATACAGCCTTACCCGCCTTTCCCTTCTTGGTTGTAATGAGGATAACACCGTTAGATGCCCTCGATCCGTAGAGAGAAGCTGCTGCTGCATCTTTGAGAATAGTAATAGACTGAATATCCCCGGGATTTAGAAAGTTCATCGAGCTTGTAAAGATGTTCTGAGAACCGTAGTCTCCACTTGTAGCCGGAACTCCATCTATTACATACAGAGGTTCATTTCCTGCATTGAATGAGCCGAAACCCCGGATACGAATCTCCGGAAGGGATCCCGGCTGTCCCGATCTTTGTGAGATCTGTACTCCCGGAACAGCTCCTACTATTGCCTGCTCAAAGCTGACAACCGGAACATCTTTAAAGCTTTGCTGGTTGATTTGTGTTGCCGATCCGGAATAAGAGCCCTTTTTTACAGACCCATAAGCAACAACCATAATCTCCTCGAGGCCAACGGCCTGCTGAGAGAGAGTTGCATTAACCACTCTTCTCCCCTCCACAGAGACCTCATTTGGCTGATATCCAATAGAGGAGAAGATAAGAACAGCGTTGGCAGGCACATTGTCAAAGGCATAGGTACCATCTGCATTTGCAGCAATCCCCATTGCTGTACCTTTAATAATTATACTTGCAAATGGGATTGGAGACCCGTCTGCAGCATCGGTCACCACCCCGGTAACCTTCACTTGCGCAAATACTGTGCTCCAGGCAAACAGTAAAGTGCACAACAGTAGAATAGCTCGTTTTGTCATGTTTTAAATTAGTTAGGTTAAGTAAATAGATCTAAGAACTAAATATATAATTAATAGAAAAATTAGATCCAGATATATGTAACTTGAGATGATCTATCAAATAGTAGATCCATTGTTTGCTTATGCGACACAGAGATTCGCCCCAACTAATTCGACTACCAATTTATGACAAATAAATAAGAAAAGCAAATAGCATTGAACTTCCTTTTAAACAATAGATTAAAAGTTTGATTAATAATATTTTCCCTTTAAAAAATGCATTTAATGCATTTTTAGTTATAATTTGTAATCATTTTTATGGATATAATATTATTTCAATATTTTATTTGTGGATTTTCTTGTTCTTAGTAAGATTCGGGAGATATTAGAGTTGTTCAATCTGGAGCTATGAGAGTATACTAAATAGAAAAATCCCGGTACCTTTGCGAGTAAAAAACTCACTAAAAGTACCGGGAACTCTTTTCCACAGTGGGAAATTACAGCTACCTATCGTCTGCGGGGGCCTCTGTCCCTATCTCTGTCTCCCCCTCTGTCGCCTCCTCTGCTGTCCGGTCTTCCGCCTCTGCCGCGATCGTTACTTCCACCTTCCGGCCTTGGTCTTCTAACCGGCTCTACATATCCCTCCGGTTTCTCTATAAGTGCTCTTCTTGAGAGTCGCAGTTTACCTGATTTGGCATCTACTTCCAGAAGCTTAACATCAACCTCGTCTCCAACCTTAAGTACATCCTCTACCTGATCTACCTTTCTCCAGTCCAGCTCCGAAATATGAAGAAGACCCTCTTTACCTGGCAGAATCTGAACAAATGCACCAAACTCAAGAATTGAGACAACTTTTCCATGATAGATTGTACCCTCTTCCGGAACAGTAGTTATGCCTTTTATCCAAGCAAGAGCAGCATCCATATTCTCCTTGTTCTCACCAAAGATCTCAACAATACCTGTACTATCTTTCTCGGTAATTGTAATAGTAGTATCGGTAGTCTTCTGAATCTCCTGAATAACCTTTCCGCCTGTACCAATAACTGCTCCGATAAACTCCTGAGGAATAACAAGGGATACAATTCTCGGAGTGTGAGGCTTGAGCTCTGCACGAGGTGCATCCAGAGTCTTCATCATCTCTCCCAAAATATGAAGACGTCCCTCTTTTGCCTGCTCCAGAGCTCTCTCCAGAACTTCGTATGATAGGCCGTCAACCTTAATATCCATTTGAGTGGCTGTTATACCATCTTTT
>JAUYTB010000305.1 GCA_030695305.1 Bacteroidales bacterium | reverse complement strand
GCTTGGGTGGAAAGGTACAGGATAGTTGCAACGGAATATCATCCGGTAAATCTACCCTCATATCTCTGAAAGCTCTTTTCAAATCTGCCTCATCCACCAGATTTGATAAACGGCTCTCTGTCGGATTATATACCTGGTATGTCAACGATCCTCCTCTCTCTACAACAACATTAGATAAAAATGTGGGATAGATACCTTGCTGGACATAAACGACACCGTGATATCCCGATCCCAGCAGATAGCCCCACTTGGATATTGTTTTAACAAATCTGCCGTCATACTCATACAGCTCCAGGGTAAATGTGAGGCAGTGATTGGTTCCTGCCATATCATCTTTCACTTGGTATGGACGGTTGTTAAGGTCGGGCACCACATTTACTACCACAAACCTATCCCCGTTCACACCCCAATCTATCGGCTTTTTGGTAGAGACATCCATTGCTGTCTGAAAGTTTGAGAGTGTCCAGTTTTCGTATCCTTTTGGAATTGGCATACTCTGTTTTGCAGACCAGGCCTTTACCTTGTAGTATTTTGTAAAGAGAGAGGGAACTGCGTTACTTCGTTTTACCAAAGTAAGTATTAATTGGGCTTTTTCATCACTGGATTGTCCAAATAATGAGAGAGAGAAGATACTTATTACCAATAAAATCAGAACTCTTTTCATATGTTAATTTTTAATACTCTTAGAAAATACTTTACAAAAAAATTAGCTTTATAAAGCCCCACTATCCTCTTTTGGAGTTGCCCCTTTTATTGGGGCCATTACTTTATAAGGTGAAATTCCTTTACCTAGACACCATCCGGCAGATAGGTGTATTATGATATTGAATTTTCACAAAGCTTTTAGAAGTATGTAGCTTGCAGCTCCAGCAAGGTAGCCCAAAGCAGCATAAAGCGAGATATACTTAAAGTACCAGTTAAATTTGATTCTCTCCAGACCCATTACAACAACACCTGCCGCAGAGCCAATAATTAACATAGAACCCCCTACACCGGAGCAGTATGCAAGGAATTGCCAAAACTCGCCATCCATAATAAAGTGTTGCATAAATGCCGGATCGGCCACAGTTGAGAGCGCTGCCGGATCCAGAATCGGATACATCCCCATTGCTACGGCAACCATAGGAACATTGTCTACAATTGATGAGAGGGCACCTATGGCCATATCAATAATATAGATATTCTGAGTTTTACCGTTAAGATACTCTCCTGCCATGTTTAAGACTCCGGTTGCCTCAAGCGACATAACCGACAGCAGTATTCCAAGGAAAAAAAGAATTGTAGTTGTATCAATCTTCTTTAATACATTGGTAACTCTTTTCTTATTAACATTATTGAATTTAGACTTACTAAAGAGTATCTCTGTATAAATCCAAATAAGTGAAAGGGCAAACAGAACACCAATAAATGGAGGTAATCCTGTAAAGTATTTAAAAACAGGGACAGATAAAAGGGCCATTACCCCAATAATCAAAATTATAACACTCTCCCTTTTGTTTATATCTGCTGTAATTGCTACAGGTACCCTCTTAACCGTATTTTCCAGATTTCCTTTTAATAGTCTAGAGATAAAGAGCAGAGGAACTAATGTTGATATCATACTGGGAATAATCAGAGAGGTTATCAGCGGAAAAGAGGAGATTCTCCCTTTTATCCAAAGCATAATGGTGGTAACATCTCCAACGGGAGACCAGGCACCTCCGCTGTTTGCGGCAATTATAATCATACTGCCAAAAATCCATCTCTCTTTATAGTTTGGAACCAGCTTCTTAACCAACATAACCATTACAATAGATGTAGTCAGGTTATCAAGTACAGATGACATAAAGAATGCTATAAAAGTTATAACATACAACAACTTTCTCTTATTTGTTGTATTGATTCTCTCTGTAATAATACTAAAACCATTGTTGGCATCAATCAGCTCGACAATTGTCATGGCTCCTATTAAGAAGAAGAGTGTTGACGAAATATCGCCAAGATATTCAACAAGTTGAAAATCTACAATAAATCTTTTACACTGTTCGATTACCGACAAAGATGTCAGATGCTGGTTGTGAGCCATAAACTCACGAAAAGCCGGTTCGTTCTCTAACAATGCAGATAGCGGGGCTGTGAGTATATAAAGAACCCACATTAACCCCGCCATTAATAATGCAATTGCAGCCTTATCAATCTTAATTTTGTGCTCCAAAGCTATACAGATATAGCCGGCGAGGAACACGATTACCATTATTTCCAAATTGAAATTTTTTAAACGTCTGCAAAGTTATGTACAAAATCGTCAGATTATTCAAAAACCCAGATTTTATACAAGCAGGACAAGCATCTATTACCTCAACTGAAAAACAACTTCAAATGTAAACTCCACCTCATTCTCTTGCCACTCCGGTATCTGCAATTCTGATAGTCTCTTGGCAATTCTCAAACACTCTTTTTGCAGTAATTTAAAGTTTTTGTCCCTCCCCGGTTTAGTGCCGGAATTAGTTTCTGAATTGGCTCCATACCCAGTAACTACAACTGTTTGCAATAGCTGAGAATCAATATCCTTCTTGTTTTTTTCAATTTCGCACTCCCTTACGACTCCATTTTTTACCTCCACCGAGACATAAACTTTTCCCTGTGTAGAGGACTCCTTGGCCTCCAATGGGTATTGAATATTCTCTGCTATGAATCTTGTGATTGCCCTTGCAGAGGCCTCTGACAACTCTATTTCGCTACCCCTTGGTTCAGTTACCGGGCGGAAAGAGAACAATACAAGAAGTAGTGCTGCAACAGGAAGAATAATTAGATTCTTGAGCGCTGCATAATTTGTTGATGGTTTTTTGTTGATCATGACAATTCTTTTTTTAATTAAACTTGAAAAACTGTGAGCAAATGGGAGGTTATAATTACCTGTAGCCATATTCAATAATTTATACTGATAATCTTTTATCTCACCTCGCCTCTTTAATGCTTTACTATCTGCAATGTATTCATGATTAAGCACTATTGATCTCTTTAATAGCCATATAAAAGGATTAAACCACAACAACGGAATCAGGATCTCTGCCAAAAGCAGATCAAAAGTGTGGCCCTCTTTGATATGTATTTTTTCGTGCTCGAGAACCTCATTGTAAGAATCGCTGTTCAAAATTTTTTCCGGAATAACTACATAAGGAAAGAATGAGAATGAGGAGTAATCTGCCTCTGTCAGGATTACAGTTGGGAATCGGCTATTTATAACCCTCCCTTTTCTGATTATCTTATGTGTTTTTAGTAAGCCGGCAATAAAAAATGCATAGAGGAACAAGACAACAATAATATAGATAAAACCAAGGGCAGATATAAAGTCAACCCGGGATATATTCATAGCAACTGTAGATTGTATATAGTCGCCTGTTGAGACTATCTCCCTTACCTGAATGAAGCCGGGATTTTGAGTGATTGCTCTGTCAAAAGAAGGGACCCTAATTAAAGGGAAGAGAATTGAGATTACCAAAATCCCAATCAGCAAAACCCTGTTTCTCCCGTAAAAAGTATCTCTCCCAAAAAAGGTGAGATAGCTCAGATATAATATCATCATACAGAGAGAGACTTTTAAAAAAAACATAAGCAGATCAGCCATTTTTCTCCCCCTTTTCTATTATATCGATAAGTCTCTTCAAATCATCTGAACTCAACTTCTTTTCGTTTACAAAAAATGATACAACATTTTTGTAAGACGATCCAAAATAATCATTTACAACCTCTTTCATGAAAAACCTTCTGTACTCCTCCTTTTTTATAAGAGGGAAATATTCATGATTCTTACCGTAAGCTTTGTGGCCGACATAACCCTTATCTTCCAATCCCCTAATCAATGACGAAAAGGTTGTATATAAAGGCTTTGGACCGGGGTGAAGCTCAATAAGATCCTTTACAAAGCCCTTTTTGGCTCTCCAGAGAATCTTCATTGCCTCCTCCTCTTTTCTTGTAAGTCTTTTCATAACTCAATAATTTATAAAGAATGACTGTAATTATGTGTATTTATGAATTTTACAGCAGCATAACTGTTATTACAGATATTTAACTGCTTTTACAAATATATAACGGGTTTTTCAGTTATGCAAATTTTTACTCTTTTTAACCCGTTTTTTTATGAGAATAATATATGATTTATGCAGAATTGTGTAAGATTTTCATTTAATAAAATGTGAACTTTATAACAATATGTAGTAATCAATAATATTCATTATAAAGCAAATAAAATGATAGAGGTAAAGAAAGAGGGGATAATTCTGGAGAAGAGCTCCAACGAGTTTGAGAATGAAGGTGTGCTCAACCCTGCAGTAATACGGGTGGGAGATAGTGTTCATATTTTCTACCGTGCTGTTAGTACCGGGAATCACTCTACTATTGGTTACTGCAGATTAGATGGACCATTGACATTAACTGAGAGATGGGATAGACCAATAATGGTACCGGAATTTGACTATGAAGCACATGGAGTAGAAGATGCACGTATTGTATCTATAGATAACACCTACTATATGACATACACCGCATACGACGGCATAAATGCACGCGGAGCATTGGCGACATCTAAAGATCTTGTAAATTTTATAAAAAAGGGTATAATAGTCCCTCCCATAACCTACTCCGAATTTGTTGATATTGCAGAAAATGATGGTGATATAAATATAAAATATTATCGTAACCATAAATTCTACTATCAGGAGACAGATCCGGAGAAAAAGATGATGCTATGGGATAAAAACCTTATCTTCTTCCCAAGAAAAATTGACGGGAAATTTGTTTTTCTTCACAGGATAAGACCGGGTATACAGATTGTAAGTGTTAAAAGTCTGGATGAGTTGACAATGGAGTTCTGGAGGGACTATTTTCATAATTTTCACACTTCCATCGTCCTTGACCCTATCTATTCACACGAATACTCCTATATAGGAGGCGGTTGTCCTCCAATAGAAACAGAAGCGGGATGGCTACTAATTTATCACGGGGTAGAGAAGACTCAAAGAGGGTTGGTCTACTCTGCGTGTGCAGCGCTACTAGATATTGACAATCCGACAAAAGTGATATCACGACTGCCCTATGCTCTCTTTTCACCTGAATATGACTGGGAGCTTATAGGTGAAGTAAACAATGTAGTCTTTCCTACCGGTACCGCTCTCTTCGGCGACACACTCTTTATCTATTACGGAGCAGCAGACGAGCAGATTGCCTGTGCCTCATTAAACCTTCCATCCCTGCTCAAAGAGTTGGTAGATAACAACGATGAGGTAGATAAATCAATAGGAAAGACTCCGGAGATACTTGTTCTAACATCATATCCGCCAAGAGTATGCGGAATTGCAACATACTCTCAGGATCTGATATCTGCAGTTACAAGTAAATTTGGAAAATCATTTACAATTAAGGTTTGTGCCCTTGAAACTCCATTTGAAAAGCATAGCTATCCTGACGAAGTTGATTATATACTTAACACCCGCGATTATAAGGATTACATAAAGCTAAAAGATTTCATTAACAGTAATGATCTGATAAAAGGGGTTCTTATTCAGCACGAATTTGGTCTCTTTGAAAATGATGAGGAACTTTTTCAAAAATTTCTAACAGAGCTCCAAAAGCCCGTTATTGTGGTTTTCCATACAGTTATTCCTAAACCTGACAGCTTCTTAAGGGTAAAAGTCAAGAACATCATAGAGGCAGTAAGTGCTGTTATAGTGATGACAAATAACTCAGCAAAGATCCTTATTAATGAGTATGATTCCAAAAAAAGCAAGATAACTGTAATCCCTCACGGAACACACCTGGTACCTCACTTAGATAGAACTCATCTAAAAAACAAATATAATTTAAAAGGTAAAAAAGTTCTTACAACCTTTGGTCTGCTAAGCTCGGGAAAGAGTATAGAGACCACGCTGGATGCTCTTCCTTCAATAATAAAAAAATACCCGGAGGTTATCTTCATTGTGATTGGCAAAACGCATCCTACAATTATAAAATCAGAAGGGGAGAGATACAGGGAGATGCTCGAAGCAAAAGTTTCAAAATTAAAGATTGAGAAGCATGTGTTGTTTATTAACTCCTTTATGGCACTTCCGGAGCTTCTTGAATATTTACAACTTACAGATATATACCTTTTTACAACAAACAATCCATTTCAGGCAGTGAGTGGGACATTTGCCTACGCTATGAGTTGTGCATGCCCAATAATATCAACCCCTATACCCCATGCAATCGAAGTGATGAATAAGGATACCGGAATAATTATTGATTTTGGG
>JAUYTB010000309.1 GCA_030695305.1 Bacteroidales bacterium | reverse complement strand
GCGACTGTTGGAATCAGAGTTCCTGATAATGAGATAGCTCTGGAATTGATTCGACTATCCGGATGCCCGATATCTGCTCCCAGTGCCAATAAGTTTGGCAGAATTAGCCCTACATCAGCAAAGCATGTAAGAAAACAGCTGCCACAAGTTGATTGCATTCTTGATGGAGGCACTACCAAGGTTGGAATTGAATCAACAGTTATTACTCTTGACCAGGATGGCTTTGTAATCCTTAGAGAGGGCTTCATTACATCGGAGGATCTCGAGTCTGTTATCCCAAAATCAAAAAACAGCAGCACAAAGTATGCACTCTCATCGCCCGGGTTGATGAAATCTCACTACAGCCCGCAGAAACCTATCTTTATTGAGAGTGAATTAACGCAAAAGGGGGCCCTGTTTCTTAAGAACAACAAACTGATTAATGGTGCCTATATATCGTTTAGCGGTAAGACTCCACCGGAATTTTCAAAAATAGAGTATCTATCCCGTAGCAGCGATTTGAAAGAGGCTGCAGTAAATCTGTTCGGTATTCTTCATCGCCTTGAGGAGTCTCCCGAAATTGAGTTTATAGTATCCGAATCGGTCCCTGAACAGGGAATCGGTCTTGCAATTATGGATCGGTTACGTAAGGCAGCATACAGATACAGTTAGTAAAATTAGAAAATTATGAAAAAAGTACTGTTTTGCAGAGTATTGTTGACTCTTTCAACGCTTTTTATCCTTACAGGATGTGGAATCTCAAAAAAACCTTCAAACAATCAACATTATGTTAGTTCATTCTCTGATAGTGAGATAAGGTTAATCATGCAACAGGACTCTTCAAAGCCTATGAGAGTTTTACAGACTGACAGAACTAATGACTCCTTACTGCTCAGAACTATATCTACAGAGGTTAAGCCCGATGTAAATGACCCTTTTCTATCAACTCTAATAAAGAGGATGCTAAGAACGGTCAAGGACTCTGCATCACTCGGGGTTGGAATTGCAGCTCCTCAGGTTGGTATCTTAAAGAGAGTTATACTGGTTCAGAGGTTTGATAAGGAGAGTAACCCTTTTGAAGTATATCTCAATCCAAGAATTGTTAAATACAGTAATATGAAACAGGAGTGCAGGGAGGGGTGTCTATCTGTGCCTGTTATTAAAGGTATTACAAAGAATCGGGCATATGCAATTATGATTGAGTACTTTAAACCCGATAATACATTTGTAACAGAGATGATTGAGGGATTTACAGCTGTCATTTTTCAGCATGAAATAGACCATCTTGACGGATTACTGTTCTTTGATTATCTGTAAACCACGTTTTTTTTCTATATTTGAACTCTAAGTTAACTTACACATCCAGGATTATGTTAATGCATCATATAAAAAAATTTGAAAGGGTAGTTTTTTCGTTTCTTGTAGTTATCCTGGTCTGCTATATTTTTGTTGAGATTATTGAACTTATATTTCAGTTTGGACAATCCATTATAAAAGGTAGCAGCACAGACGGACGGCTTCTTATCTCCAATGCACTCCTCAAAGAGGTGCTTCCTGTGTTTTTTAATATTCTTATTGCAATTGAGTTAATTGATACATTTAGCGTCTATGTTCAGAAACATGCCATAAAGGTTCTTAACATTCTACTCATTGGATTGATTGCAATAGGCCGCAAGCTTATTGCATACGATTTCAACGACTCCGATGGACTCTCTAATATCGGGTTGGCAGCACTAATTATTGCATTGGCAGGCGGATACTATTTGATAAAGAAAAATGAGACTGACTAATCTCTTCGCTCTCTTCTGCGAGTAGATACTCTCTTCTCTGTTAAAAGAGAGTTGAGAAAATTCTTAAAAACAAGAATTCCGCGATCAATATCGGTGAGCTTTATAAATTCGTTGTAGCTGTGTATTGCCATTAACTGATCTCCGCTCACAATCATGGGGTTGAAGCCATAGACAGGGACACCTGCTGCTCTGTAAAAAGAGTTATCTGTAGAGGCTGGCATAAGCATTGGAACCACTTTTGCACCTTTAAACTCAACCTTAACTGCCTCTGCAAGTTTATTAAAGTAGTATTCCGGATGAGATGAGAGAACAGGCGGTCCCTGTTCCAGAATTGTCATGTTCATAAGAGAATCTCCTACAGTCTCCTTAATGAAATTTATCATCTCCTCCGGAGAGGTTCCCGGTAATAACCTGCAATCAAGAAAAGCGGCATCTTCAAAAGAGTTTTGATTATAGCTAGAATGTGCGCTTCTTAAACTTGTAAGGGTAATTTTATTTGTAATAATATCTTCCAGCTCGGGATTCTCTCTGGCATGTTTTCTCAAAAAACGCATAAACAGATTTGAATTGGGCTTTGCCATCACCTTTCCTTTAACTCCTCCAATCTCTTTACCAACAGACTTGAACATAAGCTCTGCCTCTTTTGTCATTATTACAGGCAAGGGAGTATTAAGCAATTTGTGCAGTCCGTTTATCAATCTGAGACCTGAATAGTCATCATCGGTTATTGAAGTGTGACCTGCAGCATTTTCCGATGACCAGCTTAACTTAAGAAGGAGATATCCCTTTTCTGATATAGAGATTCCAAAGAGCTTACTCTTTTTGGGGAGAAAACTTATATCATCCATACCTGACCCACCCTCTCCTATCACGACAACTGGGTTAAACTGTTCATTAAAGTTACGGGCAACAATTTCACTCCCGGTTAGTCCACCTGTCTCCTCACCTGAGACACAAAGTATTGTTACATTGTATGGAAGCTCCCTCTCTGCTGCCATATCAACAAACTCAGATACAGCAAATAGTTGGATTACAGCAAGCCCTTTATTATCAAAAGAGCCTCTACCCCATACCCTCTCCTCTGCAATTACACCTCCGAACGGAGGGTATCTCCATAGAGAGCTGTCACCGGCAGAGACCACATCAATATGGTTATGAAAAACAATATTTGGTTTGTTTGATGAGAGAGGATAAAGAGATGCTGCAAAATTCACCTCACCCGGACTATTTGTAATATACTCAACATGTAGACCCATTTCCCGGCACTGACGGGCAAAAAAATCTGCGGCATCGTTCTCCTCCCCACTCACAGATGGTATCCTAACGTAATCACTAAGCATCAAAGCTGCAGAAGATATGCTTATACTCTTCTCATTAGAGACAGCTGATTTATGGGTCTGACTGTGCAGATCTGTATTAAAAGTTAACAATATCAAAAACAACAGAGAAACAATCAGATATCTCATGACAACTCTTTATTTATAATTTTTATTAAATCCCGGTATAAAGTTAACAAAATTGAAGTTCTGTTCTATATGAAAAGCATTTTTAAGTTTTATTATTTTGATTAAATTTGTAGTTATGGATAATCAAAATATTAATATTGAAATACTTTACCTGACAATTAATGACTATCAGGAGCTGAAACAGGCAATGATCGAGTCATATCTCAATATGCCCGGCTCATTCTGGAAAGAGCATCATATTGAAAAACTCTTGAATATATTCCCTGAAGGTCAGGTAGTTGTAAAAGCTAATGGTCAAATTGCAGGGTGTGCTCTCTCTATAATAACAACTCAAAACAGGATAGAGAATCCACATACATACAGAGAGATAACAGGCAACTATACATTTGACACTCACACACGAGAGGGAGATCTTCTATTTGGAGTAGATATATTTATAAAACCGGAATTCAGGGGGATGAGACTTGGAAGAAGACTGTATGATTTTCGAAAAGAGTTATGTGAGAATCTTAATCTTAAAGGGATAGTTTTTGGGGGAAGAATACCAAACTACCACAAGTACTCAACAACTCTCTCTCCAAAAAAATATATTGAGAAAGTTAAATCTAAAGAGATTGAAGATCCGGTATTCAATTTCCAGCTTTCAAATGATTTCTACCCGGTAAGGATTCTAAAGAACTACCTGGAGGGGGATGTTCTCTCAAAGGAGTTTGCCGTACTTCTAAAATGGGATAATATCTACTATGAGAAGAGATCCCTCAAGACTCAGGCCAACAAAAGAATAGTTCGGCTTGGTCTCGTTCAGTGGCAGATGAGACCATACAGAAATATTGAGGATTTAATGGAGCAAGCAGAATTTTTCATCGATGCACTAAGCGGCTACAAAAGTGATTTTGCACTCTTCCCTGAGTTTTTTAATGCACCCCTAATGGCAAAATACAATAATCTCAGCGAACCGGATGCTATCCGTAAACTTGCAGATTACACTCTGACCATAGCTCAGGAGTTCTCCAAACTATCTGTCTCATACAATATTAATATAATTACCGGCAGTATGCCGGAGATGATTGACGGCAATCTTTATAACACCGGATATCTTTGCAGAAGAGACGGCTCTGTGGAGCGTTACGAAAAGATTCATGTAACACCAGACGAAGATCGTGTTTGGGGTCTTAAAGGAGGGAATAAAGTCAAAACATTCGATACAGATTGCGGTAAAATTGGTATCCTTATATGCTATGACGTAGAGTTTCCCGAACTTGGCAGACTATTGGCAGATGACGGCATGGACATCCTCTTTGTTCCATACCTTACAGATACTCAAAACGCTTATTCCAGAGTGAGGTATTGTGCTCATGCCAGAGCTATAGAAAATGAGTGCTTCGTAGCAATAACCGGAAGTGTAGGGAATCTTCCAAAGGTTCAGAATATGGATATTCAATACTCTCAATCTATGGTTTTTACCCCTTGTGATTTTCCCTTCCCTGTTAACGGAATCAAGTCTGAAGCAACTCCAAACACAGAGATGATGCTTATTTCGGATGTAGACCTGGACCTGCTTGCAGAGTTGCACAGCTTTGGTAGTGTTAGAAATCTTAAAGATAGAAGAGTTGATCTATATAGTGTAAGAGGGGCAAATAATTAAAAAAATTAGATTTCTCTGCAACGTTTTACATACGTTTTTCGTCTAATGGTCAAAAATACTATTTATGACCAGAAAAATTATCCTAACATTAATTCTAATTGTAATTGCCCTTACAACTCACTCCTGTTTAGATTATGTAACAATCTTCCCCTCAGGTGGTGTTTACTCCTATGAGAGACCTGCAAGACCCTTCAGCGAGATCTCCGTATCTAACGGAATTGACCTTATTATTAACCAAAGTTATAACTTTAAAATAACAGTAGAGGCCGATGACAACCTTCATCAGCATATTATAACAGAGGTGTCCGGGAATAATCTTCAAATCTATATTAAGAGAGGAGTTGTCCTTGGTCAGGGGAGAAGGATTAAGGTTTATGTAAGTTGCCCGTGGATTGGTACTGTAACATCAAGTGGTGGTGGCAGGGTGATCTTCGAAAACCCATGGAACGGGAGCTCTCTCTTTTGCAGAGTGAGTGGTGGCGGAAGCATTACCGGTGAAGTCAGAGTAGATAAACTCAATATATCTCTTTCCGGCGGATCAGATTGTTCGCTTATAGGTTTTTCCGAAAGCGTTAAAATCAACTCTACCGGAGGGAGTAAAGTGCGGATGAACCATTTTGAAACAAATATCTGCGATATCAATATATCCGGAGGGGGTAAAGCTGAATTAACTGTTTTCGACTATCTACATGTTTTTGCATCAGGAGGCAGTAAAATATTATTCACTGGTAACCCAAAAGTTACAACAACATTAACGGGTGGATCGGCTGTGATAAAGCTATAGAAAATTAAAAGTTTAGGGTTACAACCGAATTGAGCCATATTTACTTTTTGTGATATGGCTCAATTATTGTAATTTTGTTTGAAACTATCAGAATTAATACCCGATAACAATTATGATCACTCACTTTCTTATGGCTTTTGGACAAAACGGAGCCGAAGCTGTTGCTCAGATTCCCCCTATAAGGGAGGAGCTCTCTTTTTCACTTATCGATATGGCATTCAAAGGGGGATGGATAATGCTGCCCCTGCTTGCTCTCTCTATACTTACTATGTATATCTTCGGTGAAAGATGGTGGGCAATACGTAAAGCATCACTTACAGATGAAAATTTCATGAGAAATATCCATGACTATATTCATGAAGGCAAGATAAAAGCTGCAATTAATCTGTGTCAGTCTCATGAGACCCCTATAGCCCGTCTTATAGAAAAAGGGGTTGAGAGAATCGGCCGTCCGCTGAATGATATTCAAACAGCAGTCGAGAACATGGGCAATGTAGAGATTTCCAGACTGGAAAAGGGGTTGCCGATGCTTGCCACTATTGCCGGAGGAGCACCCATGCTTGGTTTTCTTGGAACAGTTATTGGAATGATTCAGGCTTTTTATAATATGTCCCAGGCAGGAAGTAATGTAGATATTACTCTTTTATCAGGGGGTATTTATACAGCAATGGTAACAACAGTCGCCGGTCTTTCAGTCGGAATTCTTGCGTACTTTGGATACAACTATCTGACAGCAAGGATTGATGATATCGTTTATAAGATGGAGAGTAATACAATTGAGTTCATGGACCTTCTGCATGAACCAGCCGGTAAATAAATATATATATTATTATGGCCTTAAAGCGTAGAACTAAAGTTAACCCCTCATTTAGTATGTCTTCAATGACAGATATAGTATTTCTTTTACTTGTCTTTTTTTTGGTGACATCAACACTGGTTAACCCAAATGCCCTTAAATTACTTTTGCCTAAAAGCACCAATCAGATATCATCCAAACCTGTAGTCAGCTTATCTATAAAGCACTATATCTCTACAAATACATTCTCTTATCATATTAACGGTAAGAACACACCTGTCCCGGCAGGAGAGATTGAGAGCATTCTTCAAAGCCAGCTAAAAGATGATGATGATCCGGTTGTCTCTCTTCACGTAGACAGGACTGTTCCTATGGAGCAGGTTGTCAATATAATGAACATTGCTAAACGTAATCAATACCGAATAATACTGGCAACAGCACCGGAGTAAAAAACTCTGCAAATAAAAAAATATGTCAAAATTACCATTCAAACCTACAAAAGAGGAGAGACGCGCAAAGGTTATTGGTGTCTCGATGGCAGCAGGATTCCACCTGTTTGCCCTGACACTCTTTTTTACAACAGGTTTTAGGGTAATATATCCTCCACCTCCGGAAACAGGAATTGAGATCGACTTCGAACTGGAGCCCCCAAAACCAATCCAGGTAAGATCGGGACATGAACCCCGTGTTGAGCGCCCAAATCCAGAAGAGCAGGTAAGGTTAGTTCAACGGTCACAATCTCCTGTTATCGGTACAGGAGCTAACCGGGGAGCTGAGTCAACCATGGGAGAGCGGGGTGATGTTGAACAATATGAACCACCCAGGCCCATTCCCGTTGACAGAAGGGCTCTATTCCCAAGTGCATCAAATTCGGACTCTGTTGCCCCACAAGTTGCACGGGAGAGCAGAAATGAGATGACAGCCGGCCATGCAGACGGTAATACAAGAACAGGTTCTATTGAGGGAGAACCCCAGGCACGTCTGGCAGGAAGAAGCGTAATGGGCTCACTGCCAGAACCTGAATATAAGGTAAACAAAGCCGGTAGAGTAGTTGTCAAGATCTCTGTAGATCAATTTGGAAATGTTATATCTGCCACATCCGGAATAACGGGTACAACCGTTCAGGACAAGACACTTTGGGAAGCAGCAAGAGCAGCCGCGTTAAAAGCAAAGTTCAACCTAAGCTCCTCGGCACCTGCAGTGCAGGAGGGAACAATTACATATGTTTTTAAGCTTAGATAAACTTCTCTACTCGTATCTTAATGCTTCAATCGGATCCAGTTTGGATGCCCTTACAGCAGGCAAATAACCGGAGGCGACACTTACCAAAAGACAAACCATAACTCCGCAAAACATCCAGAACCAAGGTATAACGAACGGACTCTTCATAAGCATAGCTGTCAGATTACCTACAGCAACGCCCAAAAGAATACCAAAAGCTCCTCCCAACTGACCGATTACAATAGACTCAAAGAGAAACTGCTGTTTGATTGTTTTTGAGTTGGCACCCAGTGCTTTTCGAGTTCCAATCTCTCTGGTTCTCTCCTTTACAGATACAAGCATAATATTCATCAGGCCCACAGCAGCACCAAGCAGAGTGATTATACCTATTATAAAAGCTGCAATTGTCACATAAGACATTATATTCATAATATCCTCCATCATTGCGTCCGATTTTGTTATTCTGAAATCTGACGGATCTATAGGGCTTAGACGTCTGATTGAGCGAAAGAGTTGCTCTGCAGCGTCTATGGCTTTTGTCTGATCTACCCCAAGGGAGGGTACAATACCTATCACATAAAAGGAGTTGTCGCTAAGAAAAGTAGCCCTGGCATTTGATAACGGAATCCAGACCTGATTATCCACCCCGCCTCCAAATGTTGCACCCTGAGTCTCTAAAACACCTATCACCTCATATCTCACTGCACCTACTGAAATAATTTTACCAATTGGCTCAATGCCTTTAAAAAGAGAGGAGGAGACTCCCGAACCAATAATTGCAGAGAATGCCGAAGATTCTATATCCCGAAAGTTGAAACTTCTGCCTTTAGAAATTTTTGCACCCACATACCCTAAATTATTTTCGTCTGTAGCTATGACCCGGATTATTGGATTAGTTTTAGCCGAACCATACTTGATAGTTGCATTTCCTAATGCAGTTGCCGATATTGTTGTAACCGAAGGTATTGAATAATTGGCGACAAACTCTTTTGCCTGATTGTAGTTTATATTGCGTCTGTTTATTACTCGCGCTCTTTTGTTAGCACTCTGAGTATCCGAAAAGTTTGAACGAATAGCGAATGAGTTGGCACCCATCTTTCCAAAGTTCTCATTTAAAAGGGCTTTAAGAGAATCGGTAGCAGTTAGAATTCCCACTAATGATGTGATACCTATGGCAATAATCATTATGGTAAGAGTTGAGCGAAGACGGCTGCTTTTAATTGACTTCATGGATACGCTGAAGTTCTCCTTCATAAGAGGATTAAAGCCCAGCCAGCGTACAATGCGGATGATGGGATTGGCCATTGAAAAAACTATTTAAAGCTAATGAGTACGTAAAAGTAGGAAAATATCTCTTATTAACATAACTTTGCGCCGAATTAAAATTTAATGAGAAATAATAGTACACCAAATCGTGCCGGAGCCGGGGCTTCGGGCAGAAACAAATCAAACGATCGTAAACCGGTGAGCCGCAACCGCAGAGATGCGAAGCCATTTGACCGTGATCGTAAACCTTTCGATCGTGACCGCAGAGATGCGAAACCTTTCGACTCAGATCGTAAACCTTTCGATCGTGACCGCAGAGATGCGAAGCCATTCGACTCAGATCGTAAACCATTTAACAGGGATCGCAAACCATTTGACGGTGAGCGCAAACCTTTTGACTCAGATCGTAAACCATTTAACAGAGATCGCAAACCTTTCGATGGTGAGCGCAAACCTTTCGACAGAGATCGCAAACCATTCAACCGTGATCGCAAACCATTTGATGGTGAGCGCAAACCCTTCGACAGAGATCGTAAACCGTTTGACAGAGATCGCAAACCATTCGACAGAGATCGTAAACCATTTGATGGTGAACGCAAACCATACAGTAACGAAAAATCTCCTGTATATTTCGACGAAAACTCTTTTAAAAGTGATCGTAAACCTGTTATGCGTGAGAGAAAATCAAAATCTGCCGTATCAAATGAGGGATCTGTCCGACTTAATAAATTTATATCTAATTCGGGAATATGCTCACGACGCGAAGCTGATGAGTATATAGAGGCAGGACTCGTAACAGTTAACGGAGAGATTATAACCCAGCTTGGAGTAAAGGTTAACTATAGCGATGATATCAGGTTCAACGGAGAGAGACTAAAGGGAGAAGAGAAGGTCTATATTCTTATGAATAAGCCAAAAGATTATGTGACAACAATGTCTGACCCTAATGCAGATAAAACAGTAATGGATATTATTGAGGGTAAATGCCCTCAGCGTGTTTTCCCTGTTGGTCGTCTCGATAAAATGACTACCGGAGTACTTTTGCTTACCAATGACGGTGATATGGCAGAGAAGCTTACTCACCCTTCAAATCTTCAGAAGAAAATATATCATGTTTTTCTTGATAAAAACCTTACAACAACCGACTTTGATACAATCCTCAAAGGGATGACACTAGAAGACGGACCTGTACATGCTGACGCCCTCTCCTATGTAGATAACGATGAGAGTCAGGTTGGACTAGAGATCCACTCAGGAAGGAACCGGGTTGTAAGACGAATATTTGAACACCTTGACTATAAAGTAAAAAAACTTGATAGAGTATTTTTTGCAGGACTAACTAAGAAAAATCTTCGCCGCGGCCAGTGGCGCTTTCTGACAGATCAGGAGGTTGCCATGTTAAGAATGGGTGCCTATGAATAAAGAGACTCCAAAGGAGAATATACATCGTTCAGGATTTGTCAACATAATCGGTAATCCGAATGTTGGCAAATCTACTCTTATGAACGCGCTTGTGGGTGAGAGGTTATCTATCGTAACATCAAAAGCTCAGACTACTCGTCACCGGATAATGGGTATAGTTAACGGAGATGATTATCAGATAGTCTACTCTGACACTCCGGGAATCCTGAAGCCAAACTATAAACTTCAGGAGAGTATGATGGGTTTTGTGAATACCGCAATGTCAGATGCAGATGTAATGCTTTACGTTACAGATGTTGTAGAGAAAGGGACAAAGAACATTGAGTATCTGGAGAGATTGAAGAGTATTCAGACTCCTGTTTTACTTGTGATAAACAAAGTTGATCTAAGTAATCAACAGGATATCGAGGAGCTATACCAAAGATGGAGAGAGCTACTCCCTAATGCAGAGATCTTCCCAATATCTGCCACAGAGAAGTTTAATCTGGACCCGCTCTTTAACAGGATTCTGGAGTTGATTCCGGAGAGTCCTGCCTGGTACGATAAAGATATTTTCACAGATAAAAATCTCAGGTTCTTTGCCAGTGAAATTATTCGGGAAAAGATTCTTTTAAACTACGGAAAGGAGATACCTTACTGTACCGAGGTTGTTATTGAGTCATTTAAAGAGAGTGAACAGATACATCACATAGATGCTGTGATATACGTAATGAGAGACTCTCAAAAAGGGATATTGATAGGAAAAGGGGGCTTGGCCCTTAAGCGGGTGGGTACGCAGTCCAGAAAAGATATGGAGGCCTTTTTTGAAAAAAAGGTTTTTTTGCAGATATTTGTAAAAGTTAATCCGGACTGGCGGGAAGATAACAGAAAGCTCAGGCAGTTCGGATATATTCAGGACTAAACAGAACTATACACTTAATAATGAGCAATCCCGATCTTGATTTTGAACTTGAGGCAGATGAGCCGGTAGAGAGTTCGGAAACCACAGAGAGCAGCAAATACGACAAACTGATAAACGAGGGCGGCAAAAGGTACAAACTGACAGGTATGTACAAAGAGTGGTACCTTGATTATGCCTCTTATGTAATTCTGGAAAGGGCGATTCCTCATATAAACGATGGTTTAAAGCCGGTTCAAAGACGCATTCTCCACTCAATGAAAAGGATGGACGATGGTCGTTACAATAAGGTAGCCAATATTATAGGGCACACAATGCAGTTTCACCCTCACGGAGATGTATCCATTGGAGAGGCGCTTGTTCAACTTGGTCAGAAAGATCTTCTTGTAGATTGCCAGGGAAACTGGGGAAACACCATAACCGGCGACAGCTCTGCAGCACCCCGTTATATAGAGGCAAGACTAAGCAAATTTGCCAATGAAGTCCTTTTTAATCCAAAGACTACAAATTGGATGAAATCCTATGACGGAAGGAACCAGGAGCCGGTAAGTCTCCCATCCAAGTTTCCGTTGTTACTCTCTATGGGTGTAGAGGGAATTGCCGTAGGACTAGCTTCCAAAATACTTCCCCATAATTTTAACGAACTGATAGATGCATCTATTGCTTACCTTAAGGGAGAGAGTTTTATCTTATACCCGGACTTTCCAACCGGAGGTCTGGCCGATTGCAGCAGATACAACCAGGGGTTAAGAGGGTCTGCTGTAAAGGTGAGAGCAAGAATAAGTAAACAGGATAAGAGAACATTGGTTATTACAGAGATCCCGTTTGGGATGACTACCACCAAGCTCATCGAATCCATTCTAAAAGCCAACGATAAGGGTAAGATTAAGATTCGAAAAGTAGATGATAACACATCTTACGGAGCTGAAATTGTAGTACACCTTCACAATGATATCTCCCCGGATAAAACAATAGACGCACTCTATGCATTTACCGACTGTGAAATATCCATCTCTCCCAACTCCTGTGTTATTATGGATAAGCATCCTCACTTTATTGGAGTTGACCAAATTCTGCGTTATAATACAGAGCACACCAGATCTTTGCTTAAACTGGAACTTGAGATAAGACTTAGTGAACTGGAAGATAACTGGCACTATACATCTCTGGAGAAGATTTTCTTTGAAGAGCGTATCTACAGACTACTGGAAAAGGATGCAAAAAACTGGGAAGATCAACTAGGCACAATAGAGATTGAACTTAAGAATTTTGAAATTAGGTTAAAACGACCTGTTACACCGGAGGATGTCATAAGACTGGTAGAGAAGCCTGTAAGAAAAATCTCTATGTTTGATGTCAAACAGCTGGAAGATGCTATAAATAGAATTGAAAATGAGATCAAAGAGATAAACTACAATCTTGAACATCTGACGCAATACACAATAAAGTACTTCTCTCAACTCAAGAAGAAGTATGGCGGAGAGTATCTGCGTAAAACAGAATTGTGCAGTTTTGAAACAATACAGGCAACTAAAGTGGTGGCAGTTAATGCTAAATTATATGCCAATATTCAGGAGGGGTTTGTAGGAATGGATCTCAAACGAGACGAAAATGCCGAATTTGTCTGTGAGTGTTCGGATATTGATGATATAATAGTATTCCTAAAGAGTGGAAAGTATATTGTAACACGCATTAACGAAAAGCAGTTTGTAGGAAACGATATAATTCATGTAGGTCTTTTTACAAGAAATGATGAGAGGACAATATACAATGTAGTCTACAGAGATGGTAAAGGGGGAGAGGTCTATGTTAAACGATTTGCTGTTTCCGGGGTTACAAGGGATAAGGAGTATAATCTTACCCAGGGTAAAGATGGCAGTCAGGTTCTTTGGTTCTCTGCAAATCCAAACGGAGAGGCCGAAACTCTTAAGATATTCCTTAAGCCTAGACCCAAGCTCAAAAAACTGATTTTTGAATATGACTTCTCAACTCTTGCCATAAAGGGGAGAAGCTCTATGGGAAATATTTTGAGCAAAAATCCTGTACATAAGATTCAACTTAAGTCCAAAGGTATATCTCAGTTTGGAGGACAAGCCATATGGTTTGATCGCGACATTAACCGTCTCAATACAGACTCAAGAGGACTCTATCTTGGAGAGTTTCTTTCGGGAGATCACATTCTGGTTGTTTGTAAAAACGGAGAGTATTACACAACCAATTTTGATCTCAGTAACAGATACCAGGGAGAGATTATCTTTGTAGAAAAACTGGATATCCATAAAATATACAGTGCAATTTATCTGGATGGAGAGACAGGATGCTTCTATATCAAGAGATTTTGCTTCGAACCAAATGATAATAATGTACAACTCTTTATAAGCGACTCTGCCGGCTCATATCTGGTCTCTGTTAATGCAGACAGATATCCACAGATAGAGATTAACTTTACGGGTAAACACGCAAAAAGAGTATCCGAAAGAGTTGATGTAGATGAATTTATAGCGTGTAAAAGTTTTCGTGCAAAGGGTAAAAGGGTGACAACTTTTGAAGTCGGATCAATTCTTTTTATTGAGCCCCTGGAGAAAGAACTAAACACAGAGATAATCGAGAACGGATCTGACACTGTAGAACAAGATATTACAGATCTTAACAGTAATGATACCGAGTCATCAAATGAGAGCGATACCAACCCTACTCTCTTCTAATAATCGGTCTAAGTATGATTATATCTCTTACAGGTTTTATGGGTGTTGGTAAAAGTACCATTGCGGAGAAACTCTCCACTCACCTATTCTGTAACTACACAGATCTGGACAGATATATTGAGACCTCAGAGGGGAGAAGAGTAGAAGAGCTCTTTCGCGATCTTGGAGAGAGCGCATTCCGGGAAATTGAGGAGAGGGCTCTTGAGAGATTACTCTCCGTAAACAGAGAGAAGATGATGGTTTTATCTTTGGGAGGTGGTGCTCTTATGTCGTTAAAAAGCAGCAATCTAATTAAGAGAGAGACAAAATGTATCTACCTAAGGGCAGATATTGAGACTCTTATAAGGAGATTGATTAAAAGCAGAAAGTCAAGACCTCTGGTATCAGCAGAGCTTAATTCATCTCTCAGGGAGAGAGTTACAGAGCTCTTTAATAGACGCGAAGAGGGCTACCTGAGAAGTGCATCTATAATTATTGATGTAGATAATCTATCCATAAAGGAGACCTTAGAGAGAGTTCTCTCTGTGATTTAATAAGGTCCTGTCGTTGGTAAGAGGTTAATTTGAGACAGAGTTATCTAAATAGGATCTTCAATCAGTTTAATATCCCTTACTCTTAGCTGAATATTGGCTATCCCTCTGTAGTAGTTCTCAGCTATTGAGTAACAGATATCTACCGGGTTTCCTGACTTTAGATGATCGAAATGTTCTGTTCTGTTAAATGCTATGGCAGATATATGTCTGTGGAAATCATCCTCCTGTATAAGTTCAAGCTTAAGGTGCCCTGAGTCAGAACCTACCTTTCTTCCGTTTCCGTTATCGTATACTCTCTCCGATATAAATACAGGGGAGAGATTTCCCGGGCCAAAGGGTTGAAACTGCTTTAAAACATTAAAGAATCTTGGTGTTATCTGCTTAAAATCCAAATATGTATCAATATTTATTACCGGGGTTAAAATCTCTGCTGTAATCTTTGCAGAGACATAATCTTCAAACTTCTCTTTAAATTTTTCAAAGTTCTCCTCTCGAAGAGTCAGGCCTGCAGCATACATGTGACCTCCAAAATTCTCAAGAAGACCCGAACAAAACTCTATTGCCTCATAAAGGTCAAAACCTGGAATGCTCCTTGCCGACCCTGTGATAAATCCGTTTGAGCGGCAGAGTACAATTGTAGGGCGATAGTAGTTCTCCACAAGTCTGGAAGCAACAATACCAAGCACCCCTTTATGCCAGTCCGGATTATAGACAACAGTAGAGCTCTTTTTGGAAAAGTCAAAGACCATGGCAGCCATCTCACTCGCCTCAATTGTGATTTTTCTATCCTCGTTCTTCCTGTCGTTGTTGTGAGTATTGATAGTATCTCCAATAATTCTGGCATCATTATCATTTCTTGATGTCAGAAGATCAACAGCCGTTTTCCCTGACTCCATCCTTCCGGCAGCATTTATTCTCGGTCCTATTTTGAAAACTATATCATCAATAGTAATCATATGCTTCTCTAAACCGGAAATCTTGATTATTGAGTGGAGCCCTTTTCTGGGAGAGAGGTTAAGTTGCTTTAGACCATAATAGGCCAGGACTCTGTTCTCTCCTGTTATAGACACAAGGTCAGAAGCGATACTTACCACAAGAAGATCAAGTAATGGAAGTAGGTTATCAAAAGGAATCCCCTTAACCGATGCAAAGGCCTGCATAAATTTGAAGCCCACGCCGCATCCTGACAAATCATCAAACGGATAGGTGCAGTCTCCCCTTTTTGGGTCTAGCACTGCCGAGGCATCCGGGAGTCTCTCGTCCGGAAGGTGGTGGTCGCATATAATAAACTCGATTCCTCTCTCCTTTGCATACGACACCTTCTCTACCGCCTTTATTCCGCAATCCAATGCAATTATTAGAGTGAAACCGTTCTCATGCGCCCAGTCAATTCCCTTATATGATATTCCATAACCCTCTGTATAGCGGTTAGGAATATAGTAATCCAGATTCTCTTCTCCATAAGTTCTTAAAAATGAATATACGAGCGAAACAGCTGTTGTTCCGTCAACATCATAATCTCCATATATGAGAATCCTCTCTTTAGACTCAATAGCCCTGGATAGTCTCTCCACGGCTAAATCCATATCCTTCATTAAGAAAGGATCATGAAGCTGCTCTAATTGAGGTTTAAGGAAGGCTTTTGCCTCTGCTTGTGATTTTATATTTCTCTGAACCAAAAGATTTGCCAGAGTCTGGTCAATACCAAGCTCCGAACTAAGTTGCCTCACGAGTGCCGGGTTTCCAGGCTCTTTAACTATCCACTTTTTATCTATGGCCATATCCTCGCAAAGTTACAGATAAATTTCCAATGTCGTTAAAAAAAATTACTTTTGTGGTCTAATAAAAAACAGACAAGTTAAATGGAAATTACTGAGTTAAACGAACAGGAGATAATTAGACGCGAATCTCTTAAAGCTATGAGGGAGTTGGGAACAGAACCATATCCGGCAGAGTCGTACGAGGTAACCATTACTACTCAGGAAATAAAAGAGAGATTTGATCCTCAGTTGAAAAACCTTGAGGATATCTCAATTGCGGGAAGAATCATGACCAGAAGAGTAATGGGTGCTGCCTCATTTATTGAACTACAAGATCAAACAGGCAGAATCCAGGTATATATAAAACGTGACGATATCTGCCCCGGTGAGGATAAAACGTTATATAACACTATCTTCAAAAAATTACTCGATATTGGAGATATTATAGGAATTAAAGGGTACGCATTTATTACCAATGCCGGAGAACTCTCTGTTCATGCAAGAGAGATTAAGGTATTGAGCAAATCTCTGAGGGTGCTTCCGATAGTGAAGGAGAAGGAGGGACAGAAGTACGATGCATTTACAGATCCCGAACAGAGATACAGAATGAGATATGTGGATATGATAGTCAATCCACAGGTGAGAGAGGTGTTTGTAAAGCGCACTCAGATTATGAATACTATGAGATCGTTCTTTAATGAGCATGGCTATATGGAGGTAGAGACACCCATTCTGCAACCAATACCCGGAGGAGCTACTGCAAGGCCATTTATAACACATCATAATGCTCTTGATATGCCTCTCTATTTGAGAATTGCAAATGAACTCTATCTCAAACGTCTCATTGTAGGGGGATTTACCGGTGTTTATGAATTTGCAAAGGATTTTAGAAATGAGGGAATGGACAGGACTCACAACCCGGAATTTACAGTTCTTGAGATCTATGTGGCATACAAGGACTACTTTTGGATGATGGAGTTTGTAGAGAAGATGATAGAGAGAGTTGCCATGACCCTTCACAATAAGACAGCTGTTACTCTTAGCGATAAAGAGATTGAGTTTAAGGCTCCCTACAGACGCCTCCCAATGCTTGAGGCAATAAAAGAGTATGCAGGTGTAGATGTTGCTGGTAAGGACCAAAAAGAGTTGAGAGAGATTTGCAACAACCTCAATATTCCCGTAAACAGTACAATGGGTGTTGGGAAACTTATTGACGCAATTTTTGGTGAGTATTGCGAAAAACATCTTATCCAGCCAACATTTATAACAGACTATCCGGTTGAGACATCTCCTCTTACTAAGAGACACAGGTCTAATCCTGCTCTTACAGAAAGATTTGAGTTGTTTGTTAACGGAAAAGAGCTGGCAAATGCATACAGTGAGCTTAATGACCCTATAGATCAACTTGAGAGATTTCGCGAACAGGTAAAACTTAAGGATCAGGGAGATGATGAGGCGATGTTTATAGACATGGACTTTGTAAGGGCATTAGAGTACGGAATGCCACCCACTTCCGGAATGGGTATTGGAATTGACAGGCTTACAATGTTTATGACTGACTCCTCATCTATCCAGGATGTTCTCTTCTTTCCTCAGATGAGGCCGGAAAAGAGCGGCAGAGGTGATCAGGAGGAGTAGTATGTTTATAGATAATCTATCCTCTGCTAAGAATCCTAAATTCAAAGATCTTGTTCTTTTGTCACAAAAGTCAAAAGAGCGAAGAGAGAGGGCTCTTTTCGTAACCGAGGGTGTAAGGGAGACAGAGGCAGCACTCTCCGCCGGATATAAACTTAGAGAGCTCTTTTTCTGCCCGGAGATTACCTACTCTACCGGAGATGTAACAGAGAGAGTAGAGAGTAAGTACAAGGCCGAAAAGTACTTCACTCTCACACCGGATCTTTACGCAAAGGCCGCCTTTAGAGAAGGCACAGAGGGTATTATTGCTGTGTTCTTAAATAAAACAGTATCCCTCAACAACATTCGGCTCTCTCCGTTACCTTTGGTTATTGTACTTGAGAGCGTAGAGAAACCGGGTAATCTTGGGGCTGTCCTGAGAACTGCAGATGCTGCCAATGCAGACGCGGTAATCATCTGTGACCCATTAACAGATATATTCAATCCTAATGTCATACGCGCGAGTTTGGGAGGTGTTTTTACTACATGTGTAACTGCATGTACATCAGAAGAGGCATATCTGTGGCTCAAAAGCAATAATATCAAAATCTTCTCTGCCCAGATTCAGGATTCGGAGTGGTACCATAAAACAGATATGAGGGTTCCGGCAGCAATTGTTATGGGGACCGAGTCTCATGGGCTCAAACCGTACTGGAGAGAGAGAGCAGACTTTAGAATCAGAATACCTATGAATGGCTCTCTTGACTCTCTTAATGTCTCTGTAGCAACTGCCATAATCTGCTTTGAAGCTTTAAGACAGAGAGAGTTTAAATAAAATCTGCATTATGAAGAAATTTGCACTCATTGGAGAGAGTATATCTCACAGTCTTAGCCCTGCTCTATTTCGCGCAGCTTACAAAGGGGGTGATTATGAGTATAGTCTTATTGAAGCAACTACTCTTGAAGCAGCACTGGATATATTCAACAAAGAGGGTTATTCGGGGGCTAATGTAACATCTCCGTTTAAGGAGAGAGTTCCCCTCTTTTGCACGCCGGGAGATAGTATTGTAAAGAGATTGGGAGCATCAAATGTAATCCTTAAAAAAAACGATTCATTATTATGCTATAATACAGACTATTACGGCGTAAAGAACCCTGTGGCTTCAAGAGTATCAGACTCTCCCGATGCAATTATTGCAGGAGCAGGAGGTGCGGCAAAAGCAGCTATACTAGCCTTAAAAGATTTGAATTACAATGTTTTTATTATTAACCGCACAGATGAAAAAGCAGAATCCCTGGCACAAAAATTTGATGTACAATGGGCTCCTCACACAGAAGTTAGCCAACTGTTAAAGAGGTGCGGGCTTATTGTCTACACCATAGACCATATGTTGCCGGGAATGGAGAGTCTCAGTCTGAGAAACCAAATTATTTTTGAGGCAAACTATCGCTCTCCTCTCTTTAACAAAAGAGAGTGCAAATCATATATATCAGGAAAAGAGTGGCTTATACATCAGGCCATCCCATCTTTTTGTCTTTTTACACAATCCGAACCCAATAGAGAGTCCATGTTCAATTTGGCAGATAATTGCTAATTTTTTTTATCTTTGCCAACACTAATCAGCAAGTGATATGTCTTTGAACAAGGTAATATTAATAGGCAATGTAGGCAGAGATCCGGATATCCGGCACCTCGCCAACGACTCTATGGTAGCCAGGTTCACGTTGGCAACAACAGAGAAATTCAGAACAAAAAACGGAGAGCTACAGGAACAGACAGAGTGGCATACAATAGTTTGCTGGAAAAATCTAGCGGAACTTTGCGAAAAATATGTACGTAAAGGATCTCGTCTCTATATAGAGGGTAGAATCCGAACAAACAGCTGGATCGATAAAACTACACAGGAGAAGAGATCTTCTATAGAGATCTTCACAGACAATATTCTGTTTCTGGACAGAGCAGGTGATGATTCAAAAAAAGGCGGAGAGAGCAACATAAGTGATAACCGCAGTAAGATTGAGGAGATTATTAATAAAATGAGCGAGAATACGGCAGGTAACCAGGAGATTGAGGATTTGCCTTTTTAAAATTTATAATATAAATATGAAAGTTGATGTAGTTTTGGGTCTCCAGTGGGGAGATGAAGGGAAAGGAAAAATTGTAGATGTACTTGCAAATAACTATCCGGTAATAGCCAGGTTCCAGGGTGGTCCAAACGCAGGCCACTCACTTCAATTTGAAGATAAAAAGTTTGTTCTGCACACAATACCTTCGGGTGTCTTCCGAAAAAACACCCAAAATATTATTGGTAACGGTGTTGTTATTGATCCTATAATATTTATGGAGGAGTGTCTTAAGTTAGAAGAGATAGGTGTTCCGGTAAGAGAGAGGATATACATCTCAAAAAAAGCTCACCTAATTCTTCCCGGGCACAAGATAATTGATGCAGCATCCGAGCAAGCTAAGGGGGCATCAAAGATCGGATCAACACTTAAGGGTATCGGCCCCACATATATGGATAAAACCGGCAGAAACGGAATAAGAGTGGGAGATATTCTCACTCCTGATTTCCATGACCGATTCTCAGTACTCAAAAAAAAGCATATCTCTTTTCTTAAACAGTTTGATTATCAATACAACATAGAGGAGAATGAGGCCAAATGGTTTGAAGCAATAGAGTATCTTAAAGAGTTCAAACTAATTGATGGAGAGTACTATATCAACAATCTCCTCTCAGAAAACAAAAGAGTTCTGGCAGAGGGTGCACAGGGTTCACTACTTGACATAGACTTTGGCTCCTACCCTTTTGTCACATCATCGACTACAACTTGTGCAGGGGCTAGCACGGGACTTGGTGTTGCTCCCAGGCATATTGGCACCGTATCGGGAATCTTCAAGGCATACTGTACTAGAGTAGGCAGCGGCCCCTTCCCTACAGAGCTTAACGACCGAACCGGCGAGATGCTAAGAGAGTTCGGAGCTGAATTCGGAGCTACAACAGGAAGGCCAAGAAGAACCGGATGGTTGGATCTTGTTGCCCTTAAATACGCTGTAATGATCAATGGTGTCGATAATCTTATAATGATGAAGGCAGATGTTCTTGACACATTCGACAAAGTGTGCATAGCAGTTGCCTATAAGATTAACGGTGAGATAACAGAGTCTCTCCCTTATGATACATATGCCCAAATAGAACCTATATATAAAGAGTTCAAAGGATGGAAACGTGATCTTTCCAAGGTAACAAAAGAGGAGGATCTCCCTTTTGAATTCATGAATTACGTGAGGTTTATAGAAAAAGAGATCGGAGTACCTATCCGGATTATCTCTCTTGGACCGGACAGATCTCAAACAATAATCAGAAACGAGGAGTAGTATCCTCTCTATTATTAATATTCACTAATTAATATCTTTTATGAAAAACACTTCCAATCTCAGAGATTCAGCAGTTATCCGCTGGTCAATGTTGCTTTTGGTTGCGCTGACAATGTTCGCCGCATACCTGGCATCGGACATCTTCTCTCCTTTAAAAACAATGCTGGAGCAGCACAATCAGTGGACAAGTACCGAATACGGATGGTTTAGCAGCTCCTACTCACTGTTTAATGTATTCTTGGGATTACTAATCCTTGGAGGACTTATGCTAGACAAAATGGGTATCAGATTCAGCGGAATCACCTCATGTCTGTTTATGGTTGTGGGTCTGACAATCAAGTATTGGGCAATTACATCCCCGGAACTTCTTACCCAAGCATCAATTTTAGGGCTTAAAGCTCAGGTTGTATGGGTTGTAGTTGGTTTTGGAATTTTTGGTGTGGGTGCCGAGGTTGCCGGAATTACTGTCAGCAAATCTATTGTTAAATGGTTTAAAGGCAAGGAACTTGCCCTTGCCATGGGTATGCAGCTCTCTATAGCTCGTATGGGTTCTGCCGCTGCTCTAATATTCTCTC